>NZ_NRDQ01000164.1 GCF_002878455.1 Janthinobacterium sp. AD80 | reverse complement strand
TGGCCGTGCGCGCCGACATCGCGGCGCTGACGGCCTTGCTGGCCGCCTGCCGAGCGGACGGCCTGGCGCTGTATGGCGCCCACGCGGCGGGTGGTCCGGCTGACTACGAAGTGCGCGCGCTGCTCAGCGAACACGGCGCGCTGGTGGAAGACCCCGTCACGGGCAGCGCCAACGCCTGCATCGCCCACTTGCTGGCGGGTGCCGACTACCGCGTGCGCCAGGGCACATGCCTGCAGCGCGATGGCCGCGTGGCCGTCAGCTTCCGCGCTGGCCATGCCTGGATAGGCGGTGCATGCCTGACAGTGGTCGATGGGTCGATATTAGCCTGAACCGGGCAAAGCGCCATGAAATACGCGGCGCCTGGACAATTTTCACGAAGGAAATACGGCCAGCAAGGCCTTATTCCGTGGCTGGCGCTATCGCATAAACGCGCACGCTCTGGTATCGTCTTACGCTTGGGCAAGGCTCAAGCCCGGCTTCCCGGCAAGGCAGGCAGCGCCCTTCATTCTTCCAACTACCGAGACATCCATGCGTTTTATTCTTTGTTTTCTGGCCGCGATGGCCAGCGTTCCCGCATCGGCTGAAAAGCTGACCCTGGAACGCATCCACGCCGATCCGGCGCTGGCCGGCCCCGGCGTGCGCTACCTGAAGGTATCGCCCGACGGCGAGCGCGTGACGTTCCTGCGCGGCCGCGCCGACAACCAGTTCCAGCTCGACCTGTGGGAATTCAAGCTGAAGGACAAGAGCACGCACCGCCTGGTCGACTCGAAGGCGCTGGTGCCGAATGAAACCATCTCGCCGCAAGAGCAGGCGCGCCGCGAACGCGAGCGCACGGCCAGCCTGAACGGCATTCTCAGCTACAGCTGGTCGCCGGACGGCAAGCAGCTGCTGGTGCCGCTGGCCGGCAATCTGTACCTGGTCGACGTGGCCCACCCGGACAAGGCGTGCCTGGTCGCCAAGGGCAATGTGCTGGATCCGAAAATCTCGCCGAAAGGCCGCTATGTGTCGTTCGTGCGCGATCAAAACATCTATGTCATCGACCTGAAATCGGGCCAGGAACGCCAGCTGACCAGCGATGGCAAGGGCACGATCCACAACGGCGAAGCCGAATTCGTGGCGCAGGAAGAAATGGGCCAGCGCACCGGCTACTACTGGGCGCCCGACGATTCCGCCATCGCCTACAAACGCTATGACGAAGCACCGGTGCCCGTCGTGCGCCGCTTTGAAATTTTTGCCGACCGCACGGACGTGGTGGAACAGCGCTACCCTGCCGCCGGCGACCCGAACGTGCTGGTGCAGCTGCTGATCGTTTCGCCGGAAACGGGCGTGCAGCGCCAGGTGGAACTGGGTGCGAACCCGGACATTTACCTGGTGCGCGCCGACTGGAGCGCGGACAGCAAATCGCTGGTCTACCAGCGCCAGTCGCGCGACCAGAAGACCCTCGACCTGGTCGCCGTCGATGCCGGCACGCTGGCGCAGCGCACCCTGCTGACGGAAACGTCCAAAACCTGGGTCAGCATCCATGACGACCTGCGCTTCCTGTCGAACGGCACCTTCCTCTGGTCGTCCGAGCGCACGGGCCGCAACCACCTGTATTTGTACGACATGAGCGGCAAGCTGCTGCACCCGGTCACTTCCGGCGAATGGGGCATCGACAGCGTGCTGGCCGTGAACCAGAAAAGCGGCAAGGTTTTCGTCGCCTCGAACCGCGACGCCGTGATCGACAAGCAGACCTACGCCCTGGCCATCGATGGCAGCACGGCCGACAAGCCGCAGCGCGTGACGCAAGCGGACGGCTGGCACGACACGACGTTTGCCAGCAATGGCGCCGTCTTCGTCGACACCTATTCCGACCCGGCCACGCCGCCGCAGGTGAGCATCCGCCGCCCTGATGGTTCGATGGTGGGCTGGCTGGAAGAAAATGCGCTGAACGCGAGCCACCCGTACGCCAAGTACAAGGCCGACCACCTGCCGACGGAATATGGCACCCTGAAGGCCAACGATGGCCAGACCCTGTATTACTCCATCGTCAAGCCGTCGAACTTCGACGCGGGCAAACGCTATCCCGTCTACCTGTCGACGTACGGCGGCCCGCACTCGCAGCACGTGGCGCGACGCTGGGGCAACAACTTCGACCAGTACATGGCGCAGCAGGGCTTTGTCGTCTTCCGCCTCGATAACCGCGGCTCGTCGCGCCGCGAGCGCGCGTTCACGGACGCCATCTATCACAACCTGGGCGCGGCCGAAGTGGCCGATCAACTGGTCGGCATCGACTGGCTGGGCAAGCAACGCTTCGTCGATGCGAAGCGCATCGGCGTCTTCGGCTGGAGCTACGGCGGCTTCATGACCTTGCGCTTGCTGTCGGCAGCATCGGACAAGATCGCCATGGGCGTGTCCGTGGCACCCGTGACCGACTGGTCGCTGTATGACACCCACTACACGGAGCAATTCCTCGGCATGCCGAAGGAAAACGTGGATGGCTACAAGGACAGCACCGTGTTCGCCCACCTCGACGGTCTGAAGTCGCCGCTGCTGCTGGTGCACGGCATGGCCGACGATAACGTCTTGTTCAGCAACAGCACGCGCCTGATCGACGCGCTGGTGAACCGTGGCGTGCAGTTCGACCTGATGACGTATCCGGGCGCCAAGCATGGCATCTCGTCGCGCGCGGGCCAGCGCCACGTGTACAAGAAAATTGAAATGTTCTTCAAGCAGAACCTGGGCGTGGCCAAGTAAGCGGGGCGCCCAACGAAAAACCGCCGCCTGTCTCGCGACAGGCGGCGGTTTTTTTATGCGTGCAGCAGATTATGGCTTGCGGGTCACAGTCTCAACTGCGTCCTTCACATCGCCAACCTTCTTCTGTACTTTGCCTTCGACCTGGTTTGCCAGGCCCTTGGCTTGCTGTTCTTCGCTGCCGACGACCTTGCCAGCGGCTTCCTGGATTTTACCGCCGACTTCCTTCAGTTTACCTTCGACTTGATCTTTGTTCATGATAAATCCTCACTGTAGTTGGTACATCTGTTGTCCTGCCCAGAAGGGCGGGTACTGCGGCTCACACGCTGTTGCAAACTGCTTGCTGCGTGTCGATGTGTCCATACTACGCCCGAGGTCGCAAAAACTATGTACGGTTCCTAACACATAGCCAAAGTGCACTAATTTCCGTCCTCACGCAGGTTTGCGCCAAACCGTGGCCAGCCACGGCTGCTGTTCGCGCGGCAAGCCTGGCGGACGGTAATACTGCTCGACCAGGGTAAAACCGGCGTCCTGCACATACGCAGCCCAGCGCGCCTCGTCGTGGTAGCTGCCATAGCGGGCGCCGTTCCAGCCTTCCTGGTTCTGCCCGCGCGGATTCGAACTGAACAGCACGCCGCCCGGCTTCAGACACGCATGCAAGGCGCGCAGCACGCCAGGCAAGGCGGCGCTGGGCACGTGAAACAGCACGGCATTGGCGAACACGCCGTCGAACTGCGCGGCGGGCAAGTCGAGGTCGACAAAATCCTGCTGCCACACCTTGCAGCCGCTGTAGGCGCGCGCCATCTCGACGAAACGGGGACAGCCGTCGACACCGGTGGCATGGTGGCCCATGGCCGTGAACGCCTTCAGGTCGCGGCCCGGGCCGCAGCCCAGGTCGAGGATGGCCAGCGGCGCAGGTTTGCCGATGGCGTCCAGCAGCGCGCGGATGTTCTGGCTGACGTCGTGGTCGCGCGTGCCCTCGAAAAACTGCTCGGCACTGGCGTCGTAATGGGCCAGGGTGCGATTGGTGATGGCGTGGATGGGATCTTGCTGAGCTTGCTGGTCTGGCGTGGTCGGCTTCATGGCGGTCCTGTCGGTATGTTCCGCCATTTTACGGTGCCGGCGCTTTCGGCGTGCGGCACCGTCCAGCGATCAGCCGCCCGCTACCAGACGCGCACGCGCTGCTCCGGTGCCAGATACAGCTGCTGGCCCGGCTGCACGCCGAAGGCCGGGTACCAGGCGTCGAGGTTGCGCACGGTGGCGGCGCGGTATTGCGCGGGCGCATGGCCATCCGTGAGGATCTGCTGGCGCGCCGCCGCTTCGCGCGCCTTGCTGCGCCAGCTGATGCCATAGCCGGTGAAGAAGGCCCGGTCCGCCTCCGCCTGCACCGGCTTGCCTTGCTGCGACAAGGTGAACGCGTCATGCGCGGCCGCCACGCCGGCCAGGTCGGCCAGGTTTTCGCTCAAGGTCAGCTGGCCATTCACGGCCAGGTCGGGGAATGGCTGATACGCGGCAAACTGCGCCACCAGTTGTTTTGACGCGGCCTGGAAATGCGCCAGGTCGGCCGGCGTCCACCAGTCGCGCAGCTTGCCCTGGGCGTCGAACTGCGCGCCCTGGTCGTCAAAGCTGTGGCTGATTTCGTGGCCGATGGTGGCGCCGATGCCGCCATAGTTGGCCGCATCCGACGCCTGCGGGTCGAAGAACGGCGGCTGCAGGATGGCGGCGGGGAAATTCAAGGCATTTTGCAGCGGCAAGTTGACGGCATTGACCAGCTGCGCCGGCATGGCCCAGGCCTTGCGGTCAGGCGCTTGGCCCAGCTTGGCCAGTTCCTGCCGGTAATGGAACGCTTCCGCCCGCTGCGCATTGCCCAGCGCATCGCCGCGCACCACGCGCAAACCCGCATAGTCTTCCCAGCGTTCCGGATAGCCGACGCCCACGTACAGGGTCTTGAGCTTTTCCTGCGCCTGCGCCTTGGTTTGCGGCGCCATCCAGTCCAGCTTGTCGATGCGGCGCGAGAAAGCTGCCACGATGTTCGTCACCATGTCCTGCACCCGCGCCTTCGATTCAGGCGGGAAATAGCGCTCCACGTACAGCTTGCCGACGGCGTCGCTCAGGGCCGCATTGGTTGCCGCCAGCGCCCGCTTGCTGCGCGGCGACTGCTGCGGCGTGCCGCTCAGGGTCTGGCCATAGAAGGCGAAGCGCTGGGCGGCGGCCGCTTTCGGCAAGGTGGTGCTGAAATGGTTGATCGTGTGAAAGGCGAGGAAATCTTTCCAGGTAGCCAGCGGCACGCTGGCCACCAGTGCCGCGCTGCCCGTCATGGCTGTCGGATGCCAGACGATGAAGTCTTGCTGCGCGCCCAGGCCGGCCGCCTGGAAGAAGGTTTTCCAGTCCAGGCCCGGCGCCTTGCTGGCGAAGTCCTGCGCGCGCCAGGCGTTGTTGCCCTTGGCGACATCGGCCGAATCCTCGCGGCTGACGTGGCTGGCGGCAATTTGCTGCTCCAGCGCAAATACGCGCGCGGCGCGGGCCGGCGCATCGCGGTAGCCGGCCAGGGCAAGCATGGCGGCGATATGCGCCTGGTAGCCCGTGCGCAAGCCCTGCATGCGCGCGCTGTCGCCCTGGTAAAAGGCGCGATCAGGCAAGCCCAGCCCGCCTTGCAGCAGATAGGCGACGTTGCGCGTGGTGTCGTTCAAGTCTTGCGCCACCCACAGGCCGAACAAGTTTTCCGTATAAAAATTGGTGGAATTGAGGGGGTCGACATCGGCGCGCAAGCTTTCGCCCAGCGCGCGGGCCAGGCCAGCCTGATCGCGCACGGCGTCAATTTTCTTCAATAGCGGCTTGACGGGCGCCCAGCCTTTCGCTTCGATAGCCGATTCATCCATGTAAGTGCGGTAAAAATCGCTGACCTGGCGCGCGCCGGCGTCGGCCTGTTGCGTGGCCGACAAGCCCTCGATCAAGCCGATGATGCGTTCGTTGGTGGCATTGGCCAGCATGGCGAACGAACCCCAGCTGCTGCGGTCGGCGGGGATCTCGGTGGCGCGCATCCAGTCGCCATTCACGTAGTCGTAAAAGTCGTCGCCGGGCAAGACTTTCGCCGGGGCGGCGGCGGGAGCGGCGGTGGCCGCCTGCTGGCCGTGCGCGTGGGCTGGCAGGCTGGCCAGGGCGGCGCCAGCAAGGACGAGGGAGATGACAGCCTGGACTGGCGTCCGGCGCCAGGAAAAAACGCAAACCGTGCATGGCGATCCTTTCAATGAAATAGCCAAAATCATAGCCTGTTTTCAGCGTGCTCCCAGCGAAAAAAAGCGGCCGTGAACTTTTTTTTTTTTTGCATGCCCGCAAAAATCGGCAATATAGTTTGACGACCCCGCACCGTGCCGCGCGAACGCCCAGGAGATTGCCATGCAACTTGAAGCGCTGTTCCAGCATCCCCATGCCCTGCCTGCCGCCCCGAAGATCGTCGATGAGCTGGTACGCAGTTTCGACAATCCCGCCATTGCCACGGAAGACATCGCCCGCAAGCTGGGCGCGGACCCGGCCCTGAGCGCCAAGCTGCTGCGCCTGGCCAACTCGGCCTACTATCACGTCTCGCGCAGCATCGGCACGGTGGAAGACGCCGTGCTGATGCTCGGCTTTGTTACCGTGCGCACCCTGGTCATCAGCTCGGGCCTGGTCAGCGGCTACAAGGCAGTGCCCGGCCTCAATCTGCAGCAGTTCTGGCGCTACAGCCTGCACAGCGCCGTGTCGGCCCGCTGGATCGCCAGACAGACGGGCGACAACCAGGAGCTGGCGTTCACCATCGGCATGATGCATGCGATCGGGCAACTGGTGATCCACGCCGCCATGCCCGAGCAAGCGATGCAGCTCGACAAGATCGCCCCGCCCTTCGACGCCCGCCGGCTCGATGCGGAACGGGTGTCGCTGGGCTACAGCTATGCGGACGTGGGCGCGGAGCTGGCGCGCCGCTGGAAATTCCCCGCCGCCTTTGCCGACACCATCGCCGCCTTTCCCGATCCGCTGGCCAGCACGCCATTCAACCGGCTGGCCGCCATCATCCACCTGGCCGCCTGGCGCGCGCGCATTGATGAAAACCAGTTCAGCAATGAAGAAATCATCGCCTGCTACCCGGGCGACGTGGCGGAAGCGCTGGGCTTGCCGCCCTCGGTGCTGGTCGACAAGATGCCGCCGCCCGCCGAATTGAGCGCGGGGCTGGAAGAACTGGTCAATTAAGGCGGGCGGCGCCGGTATCGCCCCTGCCCAGGCATCGCGCAGTCATGCGGGCTGGCGGGCGATTCCGGCGGGCAGCCAAAAAATAGTCCAATTATTTTCATTTATTTTCAAAAACACCCTCAAGTTCCTGCTGGACCTGCCGTTAATCTGGACAAGCGGTAATCCATTCACTAGTTACGGGTGTGCTCATGACCTCCAACGACGTTCTCTCGATGTACGAAAATATTGCAGGAATGACCAACAAAATGGTCGTGGCCGCACGAGCGAGTGACTGGGATGGCTTGAACACCCTGGAAAACCAGTGCGCCAGCGCTGCCAGCGCCACCATCGCGGGCGTCCCTGCCCTGGCCGGTGCCTCGCGCATGCGCAAGATCGACTTATTGAAACAGATCCTGGCGAACGACCGCGAAATCCGCACCATCACGGAACCGTGGATGGCGCAAATGGCCAGCGTCATGCCCGCGTCGCGCGCCAGCATGTAAGCAGCTTGCAGCGCAGTGCTATTGCGGCTGTGGCCGCCGAATGAAAAAAGCACCCGAGGGTGCTTTTTTTACGCCTGCCGGCATGGCCATGCCGCGCGGGCTGGTGACTGCTTGTCATCAATTCGCGGCGTGCAGGCATGGCGGGGAATGTGGAAGGCGAACCCCAGGTATCTCCTGGCGTCGCCTCGCTGCCGGTTGCATCCGGCGTTCGCGAGCACATCGTCGGCATCGCGAACCGCTTCCAGGCCCAGGCGTTTATGCAACGCTACACCTGTTTACCGCGCCACACTATCGTTGGTGACTGCGCCAGGCTGGGGCTGTTTTGTCGTAGAGCAAGTCCACTGAATTAATCATATCACCATCTTTGAAAAACAGGCAACACCGCTATCCGCTGTTTTCCCTGTATTTTTTGATTATCTTTTTTTATATCAAGTTTCAGGGGCGCCGCGCACCGCGTCAGCGCGAAAACGGCTCTGCTTCCGCTTCCGGCGCTGCCTCCCCGTCGACCGCTTCCGTCAATACCGGCACGGCCTTCTTGCGGCCAAAGGGCTTGCGCAGGAGCACCCAGTATTTCGATGGCGCGCCCGGCCCCGACGCTTGCTTGCGCTTGCGCAAGACATACACGATCACCGCCGTCAGCAGCAGGAACACGAGCGTAGCGATGCCCAGCCACAGCAAGCCATTGCCGCCCGACTGCTGCTTGACAGCTGGCGCCGCCAGTGGCTTGGGTTTGGCGTGCGGCACCACCGCCTCGGCAGGCGTGGCGGCGGGCGGCACGGCAGCGCCGGGTTGCGCCAGCGCCTTTTGAAGGGAGCCGAGTTTGCCTTCCAGCTCCGTCAATTTGTCGTTGAGGGCCGCGTTTTTCTGGTCCAGCGCCACGCAAGCCTCGGCCTGCCCCGCATCCGCTTGCCGGCGCGCAAGCGGCCACGGCTGGCGCAGGACGGCGCAGC
>NZ_NRDQ01000163.1 GCF_002878455.1 Janthinobacterium sp. AD80 | reverse complement strand
CTGGCCGCGGCCGCCCGCTTCTGGTTCCTCGCCACCGTCACCGGCCAGCTGTTCTTTGCCGCCTACATCGTCGCCCTGTATGGCGGCGCGGCCGCGCGCGGCGATTTGCCGGGCTGGAACGCCGTCATGTCGCATGGCCATGTGGCCGGCGATGGCGCTGGCAACGTCGCCACCGGCATCCACTTGCTGCTGGCGGCCATCCTCATGCTGGGCGGCGCGCTGCAGCTGCTGCCGCAGGTGCGCCGCCACCTGCCCCGCCTGCACCGCTGGAACGGGCGAGTTTACCTGGCGGGCGCCGTGCTGGCGGCCCTGTCCGGCCTGATCATGCTGTGGTGGCGCGGCGCCGTGGGTGATATGACGCAACATGTGGGCACCAGCCTGAATGCCGTGCTGGTGCTGGTGTTCGCGGGCCTGGCCTTGCGGAAGGTGCTGCAGGGCGACATCGCGGCGCACCGGCGCTGGGCGCTGCGCCTGTTCCTGGCCGTCAGCGGCGTGTGGTTCTTTCGCGTGGGACTGATGTTCTGGCTGGCCGTGAATGGCGGCCCGGCAGGTTTCGATCCCGACACGTTCACGGGACCGGCCCTGAGCTTGCTGGCCTTTGCCCAGTATCTGCTGCCGCTCGCCGTGCTGGAGGGATATCTGCGCTGCCGCGACGGCGCTGCAGGCGCGGCAGCCCGCTGGACCATGGCGGCAGTGCTGTCGCTGATGACCGTGGCGATGAGCGTGGGCATTGCGGTTGCCATCGTCGGCATGTGGCTGCCGCGCATGTACGGCTGAGCCGAAACCGGCCAGCCGGCTGCGCACGCGCCCGCTCTACCAGTAGCCGAGCAGCTTCCACCAGGTGGTGCCGACGACGGCAAAGATCAGCAGTTCCACCACGCACATGATGAAGCCGACCCGCCACCAGTTGCCCATCGTCACGAAACCGCTGCCGAAGATGATGGGCGACGTGCCCGTGGCGTAATGCGTCAGGGTCATCATGATGGCCGAGCCGGCCGTCATCATCAGCATGAACGGCACGTGGTACTGGCCGGGGATCAGGTGCAGGCCCACGGTCAGGAAGGCCAGCAGCATGGCGCTGATGTGGGCCGTGGTGCTGGCGAAGAAGTAATGCGAAAAGACGAACACCAGCACCAGGACGCCGGCGATCGGCAGCCAGTCCATGCCGCTGGCGATGATCGCCCCCTTCATGCCGGCCGAAAACCAGGCGATCACGCCCGTCTTGTTCAGCTGCTCGGCCATCATCACCAGGGCGCCGAACCACACCAGGGTATCCCAGGCGCTCTTTTCCGACAGCACGTCGTCCCAGCTGATGGTGCCCGTGATGATCAGGATAAACAGGCCGACAAAGGCCACCACCGTCGCATCGAGCGAGAATGCGGGACCGAACAGCATGGCGGGCACGTTGGCCCACAGCACCAGCAGCAAGCCAAACGTGCCCAGCATGACTTTTTCCGCGGGCGACAGCGGCCCCATGCTGTTCAACTCAGCCTTCGCGTAGGTGACGGCGTCCGGCGTGGCCTTCAGTTCCGGCGGCGACAGCCAGTAGATGATCAGGGGCATCACCAGCAAACACACGAGGCCAGGCAGCAGCATGCATAGTGCCCAGGTAGTCCAGCTGAGGTGAAAACTCTGGCCGCTGGCCTTGGCGACGAAATCGACTACCAGCGGGTTTGGCGCCGTGGCCGTCAGGAACATGGCTGAAGTGATCGGGTTGGCGTGGTAGTTGACGAGGGCCAGGTAGGTGCCGACCTTCTTTTCCGTGCCCTTGGCCGGATCCGAATCGAAGGCGTTGGCGATGGATTTCATGATCGGGTGGACAATGCCGCCGCCACGCGCCGTGTTACTTGGCGTAAAGGGCGCCAGCACCAGTTCGCAAATGGCCAGGCCATAGCCGATGCCCATGGTGCGCTTGCCCAGCAGCGAAATGAACAGCAGGCCGATGCGGCTGCCCAGTCCCGTCTTCTTGAGGCCGCGCGAAATCAGGATCGCCACGACGATCAGCCAGATCAGCGGGTTGGCAAAGCTGCTGAGCGCATCCGTGATGGCGCCCTTGGACGAGGTCGACGTCACCTGCGACAGCGAGACGATGACGATGGCCATCATGGCCATCACGCCGATCGGCATGACCTTTAAAATAATCGCCAGGATGGTGGTGAGGAAAATCGCCACCAGGCCCCAGGCCTTTGGCGTCAAGCCTTCCGGTGCCGGCAAGAGCAGCATGCCGACCAGCATGACCGTGCAAATGATGGCCGGCACGAGCCGGAAGGGAACGGCTTCCTTGAAATGCAGGAACATGTCGCGCACTGTTTTATACATCGTTGTTACCTTTCACTGTGGGCCGGGCATCGTGGCAAGCGGCATCGTGCGCGCAAAATCCTGGGCTGGCGCGCCCTCAAAACGCGCGTCAAAGATGACAGATGCCCAACAATTCTGTTCGGCAATATCATACACGCAAGACTTGCCCGCCCCCGCTCCGTTGCGCCGCCCTGTGCCAACTATCTGCAAAATTGTTGACCTGCGAAGCAATTCTGTTGCCGCACGGTGCGCAACTGCCCTGCCTGATGATCTATGCCGCATTGCCGCTCCGCGGCGTGAACTAAAACGCGCTGGCACTGCCATATTCATATGGCAGTGCCAGCGCCACTGGAACGTCCCCCCCCTCGTCACGCCAACATCGTGACAATTTGATACTATCCCGCAGTTTTTCCAACATATACTCAGCAGTAGCGTATTGATATTACGCAGACAATCACCTCAGGGGGCCAGGCATGAAACTCCGTATCCTGTCGTTTGCGCTGCCGGTGTCTGTCGCCGCCGCACTTGCCGGCTGCGTCAGCCAGCCCATATATGACTGGCGGTCTATTCTCGATGACGATGTGACGATACAGCCGGTGGTGACGATGGACAGGGCCATCTTGCACCTGAACAAGGCCAGGAAGGGCTACGGCGAGGCAGTGGAAAAGCAAATGAACACGGAAGCTTCCGCCTCGCGCTTCCTGATCGCCGGCGCTGGCGTGCTGCTGACGGCCGTCGGCCTGAAGGCATCGAGTGATGTGCTGCTGGTCGGCGGCGCCACCACCGCCACCGCCTATTCAATGGCCAACTCGCAGTTGCCGCGCGCCCGCATCAGTGCCTACCTGGCCGGTATCGACGCGCTCAATTGCGCGGAAGCGAGCATCGGCGCGATCCGCGCCACCGACTACAGTGCGATCAAGAGCGAACTTGCCCTGCTGGACCAGGCCAGGGATGCGCTGCGCGCCAGGATGGCGACCGTTCAGGCGTTGTACGAGCAATCCAAAGGCGGCGCCAGCACCGCAGCCGATGCGCTCGTCAATGCCGCCGACACCCTGAAGGGCGCCGATACGGTCATGACCAGCACGCAATCCTTCCTGGCAAAGACCGACAGCGCGGCGGCCGCCCTGCACACGCAGGTGGAAAAAATCGACAAGTCGGTGACGCAGGCCATCGTCAACGGCACGCCCGACATCAGCCAGATCAAGCAGGTCACCGCCGGACTCGGCAGCAACATCAGCGCCATCATCGCCAAGGCGGTGACAGACTCGAATGCCGGCAAATCGGCGCCAGGCGGCGGTGTGGCCGCCCAGTCCACTCCCTTGGCAGACACGTTCAAGCAGCCGGTTGAGAACTTGCTCACCGCGCAAAAGACCGTGCAGCAGCACATGCTGAAGGTCAAGGCCCTGCTGCCAGCCAATTACGAAGCCATCAATACGCAGGCGCTCAGCGACTGCGGACTGCCGGCATTGCTCGCGCCATTCAAGGCCAATCCCGTGGAGGTGCAATTTTTTTGCAGGCAAGCCACTGACGCGGAGCATTGACCTCAGTGGCGGCAAAAAGGAGTATGTGGTGGAGGACCCTGTCAAACCGTTGCCGGCAGGCATGAAGCTCATCAAGCCGGGGCCGAGCGGAACGACGCTCGACATCGTGCTTGACGGCACGGCGAGCACCGTCCCCGGTGATTACGAGCTGCGCCTGCATGACCAGAGTCAGGCGACGGACGGCAGCGGCACGGCTGTCATCAAAATCAAGGTGGCGCCTGGCGAGCGCACCACGCCCACTGCGCCCGCACCCGACGGCAACGCGCCATCGCCGGCGACGCCCACGCCACAGTCACCGCAGCAGGCCATCCTGGCCCTGCGCAAGGTCGCGCTGGCAGGCAGCAGTTTTACCATCCTCACTGCGGATGTCCAGGCAGACAAGTCGGTCGCGGTCGGCATCTGCGAAGCGCTCGACGAGTTGACCCGCAAGGCCCTGGGCAAGGCCATCAGGGATGCGGCCAAGGTCGCCGTGCCTGTCAGCGTCAAGAAAGAACGTGCGGCCTGCACATGACAACCGTGCGTGCGCAGGCGGTGCCAGGCGCCGGCGCCGCCGATGCCAGCGCCGCGGCGGCACGCTTTGACAGCCTGGGCGATATCGCCCGGCAAATGCAGATTGCCCATGCAGCCGTGGCGTGCCTTGGCCCGGACTTGAAGGCGCACTTCGCGACGCTTGCCATGGTGACGGCAGGCTACCGCGCGCGGCGCGACGCAGACGGCCAGTATGCGCTGCATGCCGCCCCCTGCGTGATCTGTACCGTCACGCACAAGTGGCCCGCGAGCCCGCCCGGCCAGGTGCCATACGGCGAGGCCTTGCCAGAACGCCTGCTGGTACGCTGCGGGACGCCTTCCAGCGCGCTGGATTACGCGGTGCCCGTCGATGTCCAGTCGCTGCAGTGGTTTGGCGGCGTTGCGGCACAGCGCAGCAACGGCATCCTGGTGGAAACCGCGGGAGGTCCGTCGAACGGCGCCATTACGTGCGCCATCCGCGTGCACGCGGCGCAGGCACGGGAATGGTATGTAATGAGTGCGCTTCACGTGCTGACGCCCGTGCCGCCGCTCAATGGCCAGCCTGCAGCCGGACTCGGCGTCACACCGCTCGGCCAGCCCGATAGCGTTGGCACGAGCACCGCCTACAGTGGCGCGCTCAGGCAGGGCGGCATCAGTTTCGACGCCCAGCTGGCGCATATCGACAAGGCCTGGTTCAATGCCGCTTTCTCCGGCGCCGCGCTGGGCTCTTGCCCGCCGCTGGGCTCACGCGCCGAGCTCGACCTGCTCGCGCAGCGCTCGCAGTTTATCGTTCTGGCCCCCGGCAACGGCATTGCCCATGCCGCTGCGCCGCGTGCGCCAATACTTGCCCAGTTCTGCATGTACGCCGATGGCAACTTGCCGATTCCGTACCACGTCAGCAGCAACGGCATTTCCTTCCACGCCAATATTTACCACGCCGAACTGATCGTCCTCTCTGCCGGCAAAGACGCGCCAGTTTCGGAACCGGGCGATAGCGGCTCGCCGGTAATCGGTTTTTCCGATGGCAAAGCCGTCTTTGTCGGGATGCTGATCGCCGGCCCATTGCCAGGCAGCGGTTCCGACCTCATGATGGTCCTGCCGGCCTGGCAATTGCTGGACATTGACAACTGGAGCAAGCTTCCTGCCGGCACGCAAAAGCTGGCGCCGGCATTTTCCATCCCGTGACAGCCTGCCGCCGCCGGGCACGCGCTTCCCTGCCTGGTGCGTGGCGCGCGCCAATAAAGTGGCTCAGGTCAAATAAACCCCAAACTAGCTGCGTCTTTCACGCTGCTTTTCTGCCCCGACTTGCCATTCGCACTATAATGTCGGCACCGCGTGCGGCAGCATTGGCGGCGATAGACGGTAACAATTTCGTGTAGGGGCCGGTACAATAGCGTCTGGACCTACGCAGGGTTTCACTTTTGCCAGCAGTTGCCAGCAACTAACCATTTTTTTGACCAGACTACAAACACTATGAGTTCGATGAATGAAGAGCGCGTATTAAGCGTGCACCACTGGACGGATACCCTGTTCTCCTTTACCACCACGCGCGACCCGTCGCTGCGTTTCTCGAATGGCCACTTCACCATGATCGGCCTGCGCGTCGATGGCAAGCCTTTGCTGCGTGCCTACAGTATCGCCAGCGCCAATTACGAAGACCATCTGGAATTTTTCAGCATCAAGGTGCCGGGCGGCCCGTTGACGTCGCGTTTGCAGCACTTGCAAGTGGGCGACACCGTCATCGTCGGCCGCAAGCCGACGGGCACCCTGGTGTCCGACTACCTGCTGCCAGGCAAGCGCCTGTACATGCTGTCGACGGGCACGGGCCTGGCGCCTTTCCTCAGCATCGTGCGCGATCCGGACATCTACGAGCGTTTCGACCAGCTGATCCTCGTGCACGGCGTGCGCCAGGTCGATGAGCTGGCCTACCACGACTTGCTGGAAGAGCACTTGCCGAAGCACGAATTCCTCGGCGAGATGGTCAGCGACAAGCTGCGCTACTACCCGACCGTGACGCGCGAAGATTTCCGCAACATGGGCCGCATCACGGAACTGATCGAGAACGGCAAGCTGGCCGAGGATCTGGGCGTGCCAGCGCTGAACCCGGCGGAAGACCGCGTGATGATCTGCGGCAGCTCGGAGATGCTGCGCGACCTGAAAGAAATGCTGGAAGCGCGCGGCTTCAAGGAAGGCAATACCTCCACGCCAGGCGACTTTGTTGTCGAGCGCGCGTTCGCCGAGAAGTAATCGGCAGCCGTTCAGCGGCACCTCCATGGGCCCGGCCCGCCGCGCGTTGCGGCGGCGCCGGGCCTTTTGCATTGTGGCGCCAGATGCGGCGTGCCGTCAGCGCGCGACACCGTGCGTGCCGGCGGCCAGCGGTGGCAGCGTGCCCGGCTGGTAGCGCACGCCATTCATGTAGCGCTGCACGGGAATGAAAGTGCTGCTGAGGATATCGTCGTGCGCAGCGTAATAGCGCGTCTCGATCTTCAGCAGGCCCAGCACGGTGGCATCGAGCTTGTCCGTCTGGTAGGGCCGGCTTTCCAGCGCGGCGCGCGCGGCCGGCGATGGCGGCGTGTGCTGGTTATTCCAAAGCAGCATGGGGATTTCATAGCCGCTCTTGTCGGACGCCGAATGGCCCGCATGATTGCGGCTGTAGCCCACTTCCTGACCATGGTCGGAAACAAACAGCAGCGAGGCGGGACGGTCGGACTTGGCCTTCTCCGCCATGTCGATCAGGCTGCCCAGCACATAGTCGCCATAGCGGATGGCGTTGTCGTACTCGTCGCGCTGCCTGCGTATCCACGCTGAGCGGCCCTGGCTGGCCATCTGCGCGCTGACGCCATCGTGCTTGTTGTCGAAGTAGGAAAAACGGCTGGGGTAGCGCATGTCATAGCTGGGATGGGCGCCCAGCAGATGCACGACGATCAGCTTTTTCGGCGCCGCATCAGTCAGCGCCTGTGTAAACGGCTGGAACAGGTTGGCATCGAAATTGTTTTCGCCGCGCCCCGTGCCGTAATTGATGAAGTCGCTTTCATCCGCCTCGCCCGCCAGCATGCCGATCCAGCCATCGTTGCGCGTCTGGTTCGAAACCCAGAAGGTCTTGTAGCCTGCCGCCTCGGCCAGCATCAGCAGGTTCGGCTTGGCCATCCACGCATCCGGATTATCCAGGTCGGCTGGCGTCAGCATCGTCATCATCGATTCCACCGTGCTCGCTGCGGGCGAAATCACGTCATTGAAGACCAGCAGCCTGGAGCGCATGGCATCGAGCTGGGGCGTGGTCGCGCGCGGATAGCCATACAGCGACATCGAGGCGCGGTTCGTGCTCTCGCCGATGACCAGGATGACGGTGCGCGCGTCTTCGCCCGCATAGCGCACGTCCCAGTCGCGCGGCGCGGCCATGGCCGCCGTCAGCGCCTGCTGCATCGTTTGCATGGCGTCAAGCTGCTGGGCGTACTGCTGGTAGCGCAGCGGCCAGAACAGGGCCGGATTTTCGCGGCGCATGGTGGTATTCACGTGCAGCGCCACGAGGAACACGGCGAGGCTCACGGCAATGCCCTTCTGCAGCCGTCCCGGCACGGCGGCGCCGGCGCTCAAGCGCACGGCCAGGCGGCGCTGCAGATGGCGGTCGGCCAGCAGCACGGCCACCGTCACCAGCAGGAACCAGGCGGCCGCCTGCGCCAGATCGACGCGGTTATGCAGGAAAAACTCGGCCGTCTCGGTTTGATCTGTCGCAAACATGGCCTGTAAAACCGCATTCGGATTCGGACGCATGCCAAAATAGCTGCGCAAGAAGCCTTTGACGGCCGCATCGAGGTAAAACAGCGGCACCACGCAACGCACCAGCACGGTGATGGCGCTGGCACGCACGCGCCAGGCATGCAGCACGCCGCCTATGCCCAGCAGAAACGCCGCCAGCAAGGCACCCAGCTTGAGGCATTCATTGGCGCTGATCTGATCGGAAAGGAAGAATACCAGCAGGCCGGCAACGCTCAGCAGGACACGGCAGAACAGAATACGCATGGAGGCAAGAATAGTCAGTGTGGAAGGGAAACAGCGTGGCCTGGTCCGTCTGCAAGGGTCAGCGATTGTAGCGTAGTCCATTGCAAGTTGTACCATCATTTTGCGGCGGCAAGGCAGCGCCGGGCAGGCGCGCGCCCATCCCGGGGAGCATGCCTTCTGCATCGCGCAAGCAAGCCGTGGCGGTGCCCCCGCGTGCCCATTGCCGGCAAGCTCCCGCAGGCGACAGGCGCTCCTGACAGAAACTGTCAGTGCCCACGCGTATGCTGGCGCCACACGCGGGCAAGGCTGCCCCTACCATCACCATGACAAGCTGAGACAGGACACACAATGACAAGCGCCATCACCATCCTTACCGATAACTTCGCCGACTGGGAAACCGCCCTGCTCAACTCGACGGCGCGTTTGTACTACGGCTTTTATACCCGGTTCGCCACGCCGGGCGGCCAGCCCGTGACCTCGTCCGGCGGCATGCTGGTCACGCCGCAACTGGCGCTGGAAGATATTTTGCTCGATGAACTCGACTTGCTGATGGTCTGCGGCGGCAGCAGCTGGCAAAGCGGCAAGGCGCCTGACCTGACTGCCCTGCTGCGCGCCGCGCAGGCCAAAAACATCGTGCTGGCCGGCATTTGTGACGGCACCCGCGTGCTGGCGCAGGCAGGCGTACTCGACAACGTGCGCCACACCTCCAACTCGGCCGCGAATCTGCTGGAAACAGGCTATGCGGGCGCCGCCCTGTACCAGGACGTGCCGTGGGCCGTGGCCGACCAGCGCATCATCACGGCACCCGGCACGGCGCCCGTCAGCTTCACGGCCGAAGTCCTGCGCGCGCTGGGTATCGTCGACGATAACCTGGCCGGCTACCTGGCCATGCATGGCGCCGAACACGGCCAGGCAAACCGCGCGCACCTGGCCGCCTGAACCGGCGCCCGGGCGCGCGGAAATAGCAGGCGACAGGCTGTGTCGCTGGAAAATGTTGTATCAGACTGCATCGTTATCTCGACCATGCCTACCCTGCCGCTGGTATGCTTTGACCAGACTCGACATCATTCCAGGCCTTTCAAGCGCGCTACGGCATGCCCGTTGCCCGGGTCCAGTTCCAGCGACCGGCGGTAATGCGTGATGGCCAGCTCCGTGGCGCCGTCCGCTTCATAGGCTTCGGCCAGGCTGTCGTGGCCATTCGCGCTGGCGGGAAACAACTGCACGGCCAGCTGCAGCACGGCGATGGCCTGTTTCGGCTGCTGGCGCGCCAGCAGGGGGTAGCCCCAGGCATTCAAGTCGTTTTCGGCCGGGTCGGGCAGCGCATGCTGGCGGCGGATGGCCGCCAGCTGTCCGCCCAGTCCATCGAAGCCGGCCTGGGCCGTATTCTGGCGCAGCAATTGCGTGGCGCGCGCAGCGCCGCCCTGTTGGCGCAAGGCAGGTAGATAGAAACCGGCCACGGTATCGATCAGCTGCTCGGGCTGGCCGCCGGCCAGGTTACTCAGGATAATGATGGCCAGGCCATCGTCGGGATACACATAAAAGGCGGAACGCCCGCCGCCGATGCCGGCCACGGTGCGGTGGCCATCGCGGAGAATGGTGGGCCAGCCCAGCGCCCACGGCGCCGGCTTGCCGTCATTCACGGTGGTCGGCTGCCAAAGGCGCTGCAGGCTGGCGGGCGACAGCAGGCGGCCGGCCTGCAGCGCGATAAGCCAGTTGGCCAGCTCGCCCACATTGCTGTTGATGCCGGCCCCGGCCCGCATGAACGGTGGAAAATCCTCGAGCACGTTGCGGTAGCCCTGGCCGCCGCTGCCCAGCACATACGAACTGGCCTTGTTCACGACCACGTCCTTCGCATCGCCGAAACCGCTGCGCGGCATGCCGGCCACGTCGAACTGGCCGCGCTGGATGAAGGCCGTGTAGGGCACGCCGCCCTGCTTCTCGATCAATTGCGCCAGCAACACATAATTCGTCTGGTTATAGCGGTAGCGCTGGCCCGGCGCCGCTTCCACCGGCAGCGCCTGCACGGCTGTCCAGGCGGCAGCGTGGTTGTCGGGCTGCGGGCCGACCAGCTGGCCCGTGGCCTGGTCCAGCACATCGGGCAAACCGGACGTATGGTTAAGCAGCTGAGTCACCGTCACCGCTTGCCAGGCCGCGGGCAAGCCTGGCAGATAGCGGGAGACCGGCGCGGCCAGGTCGACCTTGCCTTGCTGCACCAGCTGCATCACGGCCACGCCCGTAAATGCCTTGGTGGCCGAATTGATGGAAAACAGGCTCGCATCCGTTACCGGCACGTCGTACTGCACGCTGGCCAGGCCAAAATTGCGCGCCAGGATGATTTTTCCATACTGGATCACCGCCAGTTGCAAGCCCGGAATCTGGCGTTCCTGCATTTCGCTGCGCACGAAGGCCGCGATGTCTTCCTCCGTCTGCCGCATTTGCGCAGGCTGGACCACGTCGGCGGGCAGCGGCGTGGCTGCCATGGCGCCGGGGGCAAAGGCGGCGGCAAGCGCCACGGCGAGCAAGGTCGAGGATAATCGCGTGTTCAAGGTGGCGCTTTCGGCTGACAAAATGACGGATAGCTTCCCATGCCAGCCACGCCAGGTCAACGACAATCTTGCCGGTCAGGAAACTACTGTTCCAGCCACACATCCTCGTAGCCTTGCCGGTCAAGTATGAACTTGGCGCCGCTGGGCAAGGCCAGGTAGTCGAGCACTTGCGGCAGCATTTCCTGCAGGTGGGTGGCATGCAGGGCTTGATAAAAATCCAGTGCCTCGCTGTGTTCACCGCAATGGATGAACCAGCTGATGGTGCCGTTTTCCGGCAATGCGATGCGCGTGCCGTAGATCGGTGACTGCTCCAGGCTGCCGATGGCCAGGGCCACCATGGGTTCCGGCGGCTGGGCGGGCAACTGGTATTTGTCGCAGATGCGTTGCTGCTCGTGGGTAATCAGTGTGTCATTCATCAATTTATTCAGGAACCGATATATTTGTAATGTAGTTGCAATGCGCCATCGTGGCCCGCCATTTCCAGGTGCAGGATGGCTTCGCCCGGCTTGCCATCGGCCAGCAGCTGGCATTCGAGGCCCAAGGTGCCGCCACTGGTGGCATACACGTCAACCGCGGGCCGGCCGCTCTTGCCCGGC
The DNA here is from genome assembly GCF_002878455.1 of Janthinobacterium sp. AD80. GTDB lineage: Bacteria > Pseudomonadota > Gammaproteobacteria > Burkholderiales > Burkholderiaceae_D > Janthinobacterium. The sequence goes on along the minus strand of NZ_NRDQ01000163.1, from coordinate 8,942 downwards.
ACGAAGGCTTGCGCCAGCGGCGCCAGGGACAAGGCCTGGTGCGCCGTGAAATAACTGTCCAGCATGTCGGCGATCTCGCCGGCTACCGCCGCTGGGATGGCCCAGTCGCGTTGCAGCGCAACAGGATCGCGCTGGTCCAGCGTCGCGGCGAACGCCGCAGCCAGCGCATGCGCCTCGCGCCGCTCGCTGTCGGTCACTTCCATTGCCATCCTTCGCCTCCTCGAGCTTCATCAGGCCCCATTATAGTGCGGGCGTCCGCAAACCCGCCATTCCATTGCCTGATAATCGCCCGGTGCGCACCGCGATAGTGCAGCGCAATAATATGCCGACTTTGAAATCTTTAAATGGCGCAATTAAAATTTATTGAATACCAATAACATCAAGGTAATGCGTGATATTTGGTGAGTATTCGCCATATATGTGGCACCGCGCACGCCACAATTTCAAGTTGACGCATATTTATTCCAGCGCTAATATTGAATGGCCATACACCATGGCATACAGCGCAAGCAGTACTTAACCATCACAAGAGGATAGTACAATGCAAAAACAGAAACAACCCAAATTGTTCGCGTTCAAACTGGCTGAAAAACAGGTGGAAAAGCAGGCATTGCCGCCCAAGCCATGGAAGGTGCGCGACGGCATCGCGGTTGCCGGTTGCAGCGAATTCATGATCGGCAGCGGAAACTTCCGCTACGAGTCGCGCCTCCAGCCGAATGACAGCGGCCAGTATTGCTGATCACGGCAGCGCGGCATAAGCTCGCCGCTGGCGCGGTTATATTCAGCGCCCATGTGATTCCCTAATGATTCCCTGATGATTCCGTATTGATGCCATCTGCATGGCGTGCGCCGCATTGCCTTCCTGCGGCCTGCCCGCTCGGCAATGCCCGGCGCGCATACGCCAAATTAACTGCACTATCAGTTGGCAACCATGCGGCATGTCACCTTCACACGAGGACACTACAATGCAAAAACAAAGCACACCCACCTTGTTCGCCTTCAAGCTGGCCAATAAACAGCCCACAGCGCCGGTGACGGCACCCACGCAATGGCAGGTGCGCGACGGCGTCGCCATGGCCGGCTGCAGCGAAGTCGAGCGTTTCCAGTACCGCTACACCTCCACGCTTAATTCCCGCGACACCGGCCAATTCTGTTGATCGCTGCATCGCCCTTCGCCCCGTCCACGGCGGGGTGATATTTATATTCCGATATAAATGCCGTGCGCCGATAATGGCGCGGCTTTTCCCTGCCCGGAATATTAATATCTCGGGCCTGTTAAATATATTTCATTCACAGGTTGACGCGGTATTTTTTTGAACTTAATATTTAAAAGCCGAATCACCGGCAATGAGTAAAGCGGTACTTAACCATTACAAGAGGATAGTACAATGCAAAATCAAACCAAATTGTTCGCTTTTAAACTGGCTGAAAAAGAAGTTAAAAAAGAAGTCAAGCAGCCATGGCAGGTGCGCGACAGCGTCGCCACGGCCGGCTGCACCTATTATGGAAATCCTGAAGATTACAATCTGCGCGACAGCTCGCGCCTGAAGCCAAACGATACCGGCATCTATTGCTGATCCTCGCCGCGCCATCAATCCCGCCCTGCGCGGGGTTTTCCCACATTCCCGCCCATTCAATCCGGCGCCAATTGCGGCACAGCTTTCCTGTGCTCGCACTGACGGCCACAATGCCATCCATCACAAGAGGATAGAAACATGCAGAAACAGAATCAAACAAAATTGTTCGCATTCAAGCTGGCGGAAAAAAAGGAACAGGAAAAACCTGTCCAGCCTGCGCCGTGGAAAGTGCGTGACGGTGTCGCCGTGGCCGGCTGCACGGCGGTCGACAGCGAAGAGCAATACCGCTATTCGCGTGTCGGTTCGAGTGACGGCGGAGATTTCTGCTGATACGTGCACCCGCTGAAAGCCTTGCCACGGCAGGGCTTTTTTATTGTCTTTCGCTGCAGGGTTCTGAATGCGTAAAAAGATTTTGATTATCAGCCACAGCGGCGATCTGCATGCCGACCTGGTCACTGCCATCCTGGCGGAGCGGGACCATGCCCCTTTCCGTATCAACCTCGATGCCTTTCCCCGCGATTACCAGCTGAGCCAGACGGTTCAGGCTGGCCAGGCCAGCGCGCGCGTGCGCCGGTTGCCTGAGGGTGACTGGCTGGACTTGCGGCAAGTGGGTGCCGTGTGGCTGCGCAAACCCGCCGAATATGCGTACGCCAGCGCCGACCTGACGGCGCAGGAACGCGCGTATGCGCAGCTGGAAACGCAGCAAGCCATTTTCAGCATGCTGTATGCGCTTGATTGCTACTGGCTCAGCCATCCCTTGGCCCTGCGCGGCGCGCAATGGAAAGGCGAACAGCTGGCGCGCGCGGCGCGCATGGGCTTTCGCGTGCCCGCCAGCGTGATCACCAACGTGCCCGACGATGTGCGCGCCCTGCGCGCGCCGTTGGCGGCCCCATCATTTTCAAGGCCATGTCCACGCCGACCCTGGCCGCCGAAGCCGTGGACGGCGATGAACGGGTCAGCCGCGGCATCGGCACGACCCTGGTCGATGACGCCATGCTGGACAGCCTGGAAGCCGTCAGCGAACTGAGCTGCCAGTTCCAGGAATACATCGCCAAGCAATACGAACTGCGCGTCACCGTGATCGGCAAGCGCCTGTTCGCCGCCCGCCTGTATTCGCAGGACGATGCCCGCACGGCCGTCGATTCGCGCGACATGTCGGCCCCCATCCGCTACGAAGTGTGTATCTTGCCGGACGCGATACAGCAGCGCTGCCTCGACTTCGTGCACAGCTATGGCCTCGAATACGGCGCGCTGGACCTGATCGTCACGCCCGATGGCGAATATGTTTTCCTGGAAAACAATCCGGTCGGCCAGTTCCTGTATGTCCAGCAACTGGTCCCCACCCTGCCCCTGCTGGAAAGCGTGGCCGATACCCTGATCGAAGGAGCGCTATGCCACAGCCAGACCTGAGCCTGGTTCCCCAGCAATTGCGCAAACTGGAGCAGGAGCGCGACAGCCGTGCCATCGTGCTGGCCGCGTCGCACCTGGACATGGAATTGCTGCCCGCCCTGTATGAATTGTGCCAGGGCATCGGCCCGGTGCCCCGGCTCGACGTGGTGCTGCACGGACGCGGCGGCATCGTCAACGCGGCGCGCCGCATCGCCCTGCTGCTGCGCCAGCATGCGCGCCACTTGAGCTTTATCGTGCCTTTCCACTGCGAGTCGGCCGCCACTTTGCTGGCCTTCAGTGCTGACGAGATCATCGCCGGCGACCTGGCCCTGTTTTCGCCCATCGACCCGCAGCTCGATGGCGCCGACGGCGGCTCCCTGTCCAGCCTGGACATCAAGCGCTTCGGCGACATGGCCCAGCAATGGTTCGGCGTCGATGCCAGCGAAGCGCGCCAGCAATCGCTGTCCCTGTTATGCGGCAGCATCTTCCCGCCCTCGCTGACGGCCTTCTACCGCAGCACCCTGGAACTGGCGCAGATCGGCGAGGAATTGCTGGCCTGGCAATTGCCGCAGGCGACACCCGAGGCGCGGCGCGCCATCGTCGGGCAGCTGGCCGGCGGCTATCACTCGCACAACTATGCGCTGACACGCGAAGAGCTGGCCAGCCTGGGCTTGAACATGACGCGCGATGCGCACGCCGAACGCCTGGGCTGGGCCATCTCGACGCAGCTGCAAGCGAGCATAGGCGGCGCGCTGCGCAGTGCGCCTGACGAGCCATGGAATGACGCGCTGCTCGCTTCGCGCGATGGCGTGCAGCTGCGCCGCCAGCGCCCGGGCGGCTTCGCGCCACTGTGGAGCATGGAAGCGCGGCCCGCATGCTGACGCCATTTCCCGATGCATCCATGGGCCCTTCCCTGGCCGTGTTGCTGTCGCATACGGCGCGCTATGTCATCGCCTTGCTGCTGCTGGCGGCCAGCGTGGGCAAGCTGCGCAGCTATGCGGACTTTCGCGGCAACCTGGCCACCTCGTTCGGCTTGGCGCCTGGCATCGCCACACTTGCCGCGCCAGCTTTGGTAGCGGCCGAATTGTTGCTGGCCGGCTGGCTGCTGGCCGGGCCGCTGCTGCCGGGAAGCGCGTACCTGCCCATGCTGCTGTCGCTGCTGCTGCTGGGCACACTCACGGGCGTGCTGTGCTATCGCTACTTCACGCAGAGCGTGGTGCGCTGCAGCTGCTTTGGCGAAGCGGCGCGGCCCGTCTCGCACTACGACCTGCTGCGCAATGTGCTGGTGGTGGGCATCAATCTCGGCTACTTCGCGCTGGCCCGGGAGGCGGTCTTGCCTGCCTCCACGGCCTTGCTGGCCGCGGGCCTGGCATCCATCGTCTGCGTGGCCACCATTTCCCTCCACGATATCGCCACCCTGGCAAAGGCGCACTGATGGATGCCACGACTTTACAGTGCGTGCTGGCGGCGCTGGCATTTGCCATCGCCGGCAATGTGTGGCTGAGCCTGGCCGTGCTGCGCGCCAGCCGCCGCGAACGGCTGCCCGCCGCCGTCCTCGTGCCGGGCGAGACCTTGCCTGCCGTGCAGGCCCGCCCGCTGGCGGGGGGCGCACGCTTCCAGCCCGCTGCGCCTGGCCAGCCTGCCGTACTGCTGTTCCTGGCCAGCCGCTGCCCCAAATGCCAGGAAAAGCTGGCCGGCATCGCGCAGCTGCTGCCGTTGGCGCGCGGCGCAGGGCTGCAGCTGTGGCTGCTCAGCGAAGAGCCGGCCCGCCGCCTGCGCGCCTTTTTTGCCCGCCAACACGCTGCGGGCGGCCACGGCGCGCCTGGCCCTGCGCGACTACCGCAAGCTCAATCCCACCATGAGCTCCCCTTCCTATCTGTTCGTCAATCACGAGGGCATCATCGAAGCTGCCGGCCTGATCGGCGACGAAAACTGGCTGGCCCTCGTCGACCAGCTGCACGCCGACATTGCCGAGGAACGCGCCGCATGAACATCATCGCCCCCCACCTGGAACGCCTGCGCCTGTTGTACCCCGTGCGCTGGCGCATCGCCGCCGGTCTGCTGTGCATGCTCCTGACGGTGGCCGCGCAGCTGGGTTTTCCGCAAGTCATCGCGTATTTCATCGACAACGTGGCCGCCGTGACGCAGCGCGGCATCACGCCGGGCATGCTGGCCGCCATGCTGGCCTTCAGCCTGCTATATGCGCTGGCCTCGTCCGCGCGTTTCTATCTGCTGCAGTCGGGCGGCCACATGATCGTCATGAGCGTGCGGCGCCGGCTGTTCGACGTGGTGATCAACCAGCCCATCGCCTTTTTTGACAAGCACCATGGGGGTGAACTCAACAGCCGGCTGACGTCCGACGTCTCGGCCCTGCATGAAAGCCTGACCATCGGCGCGGCCAATGCCTTGCGCTCGCTGTGCGTGTTCGTCGGCGGCATCGCCATGCTGCTGCATTTGTCGCCCATGCTGAGTTTGCCCCTGGCCCTGTTCATCCCCATCAGCCTATATCTTGGCAAGTTGACAGGTAGTAATTATCGCCAGCGCTCGCGCGCCATTTCCGCCAGCCTGGCGGCCAGCGGCAAGGTGGCGCAGGAATATTTTGCCCATGCGCGCCTGGTGCAGGCCTTCAACCAGCAAGGCGGCGCCATGGCCCGCTATGCGCAGGCCATGCGGCAACTGCTGGGCGTGTCGCTGGCCGGCACGCGGCTGCTGGCCGTGTTCCAGGGTGCGCAAGGCATGCTGGCCTTCGTCGCCCTGCTGACGACCTTATGCTTCGGCGGCCACCTGATCGGCCAGGGCCGGTTGACGGTGGGCGAGCTGACGGCCTTCGTCATCTATGCCAGCATGGTGACGGACACGGCCGGCTCGATCAGTGAATTCTGGAATACCTGGATGCGCACCATGGGTTCGACCGACCGCATCTTCGAGATCCTGCGCAGCCACCGGCACGTGCCCGAAGCGGCGCCGCAGCCGCCGCTGGCAGGCCATATCGTGCTGCGCGACGTGCGCTTTTCCTACCCTGAACGGACGCAGGCGACGGCGCTCGACGGCGTCAGCCTGGCCATCCGCGCGGGCGAAAAAATCGCCCTGGTGGGTGCGTCCGGCGCGGGCAAGTCCACTATCGCCAGCCTGGTGCTCGGCCACTACCAGCCGGCGGCAGGCAGCCTGCTGTTCGACGGCATCGACGCGCGCACCCTGGGCGTGGCGCAGCTGCGGCGCCAGATGGCCGTGGTGGAACAGGAACCGGCGCTGTTTTCCGGCAGCATCGCCGACAATATCGGCTTTGCCGTGCCGGACCGCAGCGTGACGCCCGACGAGATGGTGGCGGCGGCGCGCCTGGCGCATGCCCACGATTTCATCACGGCCTTTCCCGATGGCTACGAAACCCTGGTGGGTGAACGGGGCGTGCAGTTATCCGGCGGCCAGAAGCAGCGCATCGCGATTGCCCGCGCCATCCTGCGCGCGCCGAAGATCCTCATCCTCGATGAAGCCACCAGCGCGCTCGACGCCGCCAGCGAACAGCTGGTACAGCAAGCGCTCGACACCCTGATGCAAGGCCGCACCACCATCATCATCGCCCACCGCTTTTCCACCATCGTCAAGGCGGACCGCGTCATCGTCATGGAAGACGGCAAGATTTGCCAGCAAGGCACGCACGCCGAACTGCTGCGCGCGGGCGGCCAGTATGCGCGGCTGATGCAGCAGCAGCTGGCGCAATTCCAGCAGTTGCATGAGAGTACGGCCACCCTGTAAAGTAGGCAGATGAAAAAAACCTGCCATGGCAGTTGCCACTGCGGCGCCGTACGCTTCACGGCCGAGATCGACCTGGCCGCGCCCAGCCTGCGCTGCAACTGCTCGTTCTGCCTGAAAGTGCGCTGCTGGGCCAGCCTGGTGCCGCCTGCGGATTTCCGCCTGCTGGCCGGCGCGGCGGACCTGGGCGAATACCGCTTCGGCGCCCGCCGCGAAAGCCATTATTTTTGCCGCCACTGCGGCGTACGCCCGTTCGGCCGCGGTGATTCGCCGCGCATCGGGCCGTTTGTCGGCATCAGCGTCAGCTGCCTCGACGATGTATCTGCCGCCGAGCTGGCGCAGCTGCCCGTCACCTTTGTCGATGGCCGGCACGACGCGTGGGATGCGCCGCCGCAGGAATGCCGGCATTTATAAAAGTGAAAACGAGAAATGGTTTATTGCCACCACGGAGTTTTCCTACGTGGCGACAAGAAGTGTCCCTATGGCTAAGCCCGCGGCAGGCGGCGAGAATGGCCTCAACGGTGCAAGACAGCGCCGGATGACAGGCAGGAGCGTCCGTGTTGCCGTCAAGTACGCGGATGTTGACGCATACAACCATAGAGGAAACGACCATGACTTCGAACAGCAATGACAAATCAGGCACCCAATCGGACAAACAGCAATCGGGCAGCCAGCAGTCGGACAAGCAATCGGGAGGCCGTCAATCGTCGGGCGGCACCCAGGGCGGCACGCACGAGCAGCACGTGGAAGCGGGCCGTCAAAGCCACAAGAATGACGGCGACAAGCAGTCGGGCTCGCAACAATCGGGCCAGTCGGGCTCGCAGCAATCCGGCCAGGGCCGCAGTGGCAGCGGCAGCGACCAGTCGGGCTCCGGCTCGGGCACGCGCGGCGGCACGCATGAGCAGCACGTGGAAGCGGGACGTCAAAGCCACAAGAATGACGACAAATCCTGATGCCGCCATCTGCTGACGGCTGACGGGTGAAAACAGGGTGGCCATCATGAAGCCGCTGGCCATCCTGGCTTGTCTGGCCCTTTGTCTGGCCCTTGCCGCCTGCGGTGCCAGGAATACGGCATCGAACGTGGACGCGCCCGGCGCATCGGCCGGGGTGTCCACGCGCGTGCTGGAAGCGGGCGCCGATGCGCTGCAAGCGAAGCCGCCCATCGCGGCGCTGAATGCGTACCTGGACGGCTTTCATTTTTACAACGGCAATCTGCGGGGCCAGATGGAAGCGCACCACTATTGCGCTATTCTCAATGCGGAGCTGATCCAGTGCGTGATCTACGACGGCAATGTCAAGGATGCCAAGCTGATGGGCGTGGAATACATCGTCAGCGCCAGGCAGTACCAGAGCTTGCCGGCGGCGGAAAAATCCCTGTGGCACAGCCATGTGCATGAAGTCAGATCAGGCCAGCTGATCGCGCCCGGCATTCCCGCCGTGGCGGAAAAGGCGCTGATGCAAAAGCTCATCGGCACCTACGGCAAGACCTGGCACACCTGGCATACTGACTTGCACAAGACCCTGCCGCTGGGCGTGCCGCAACTGATGATGGGCTTTACGGCCGATGGCCAGGCCGATGCCGCCATGGTGGCCGCGCGCGACCGGCATTTCCAGGTCGATTCCGCCGAGAAACGCCGCCAGCGGGCCGATATTCCCACGCCCGCCATCGTGCCGGGCGCCGATGCGTGGCAGCATGGCACGGTGATCCAGCTGGCCGACCCGACGGGAATGCGGCATGGCGCGCCAGCATCCACGGACACTGCCACGCCCGCCATATCGCGGCCTGCCCGATAGCGGGGACGCGAAAGGCCGTTGTCTGGATCGGCATTCTGGGCGATAATTACGCCCATGAACGATACCACCACCTTACCCCCATTGCCCGATCGCCTGTCGATCGACCCGAGCAGCCCTTACCACGTTGCAGCCGTGTTCGAAAACGACGTCGGCATCCGTTTCAACGACAAGGAACGCCTTGACGTGGAAGAATATTGCATCAGCGAACGCTGGATCAAGGTTGCTTCCACCAAGTCGCTGGACCGCCGCGGCCGTCCTTTGCAAATCAAATTGAAAGGCAAGGTCGAAGCGTTCTACCGCTAAGCACCGCTTGCCGCCAGTTCCATCGAGGCCGATTTTATCGGCCTTTTTTGCGTGCAATTTATTGCCTTTAAGCAATCAAACCTGTGGCGGCCGCCATGGGCAGCCACAGCATCGCATCGGCCAGCACGG
>NZ_NRDQ01000162.1 GCF_002878455.1 Janthinobacterium sp. AD80 | reverse complement strand
CATCATGTGCTTTCAAGAAAAATACGGTCCATGCGGTCCCAGGAAAAATCGTTGGTCAGCCGCGCCAGCCGCGCTTCCATGCGCCCCAGGTTCAGGTAGTGGCGAAAGCGCGTCTTCGCGCCCAGGCCCGAGGGGCGCGGCTGGCCGGGATCGAGTTCCCAGGGATGAAAATAGAATATGCCAGCTTGCCCGTCGTGCGAGTTGATGCGCCGCAAAAGCCAGCGCGACAGTACATACGGCATGAGGCGGAAATAGCCGCCGCCGCCGGCCGGCAGGTTGCGCCCGCGCACGCGCACGGTGCTGATCGGCAATTCCAGCACGCCCTGCGGCCCGCGTGGGCGCCAGGCGAAGCGGGGCGAGTCCGGCATGCCGTAATGGTCGTGGCGGATCGGGTAGATGCTGGAACTGTAGCGGTAGCCCGCTTCCTGCAAGACGTCGAAGGCCCACAGATTGCCCGCGCCGATGGAAAAACTGGGCGCGCGGTAGCCCAGCACGGCATGCCCCGTCAGCTGTTCGATGAGGGTTTTGCTCAGGCGCACATCCGCGGCGAACTGCGCCGGCGACTGCTCGTTGGCGCGCCGGTGCGCCTGGCCGTGGCTGGCCACCTCGTGTCCGGCCTGCGCCACGCGGCGCAGCATGGCCGGATAGCGCTCGGCGATCCAGCCCAGGGTGAAAAAGGTGGCGTGGATGCCGCGCCCCTCCAGCAGCAGCAGGATGCGCTCGATATTCGCCTCGACGCGGCATTCCAGGCGCGGCCAGTCGGCGCGGTCGATGTGCGCGGCGAAGGCGGAGACCTGGAAATAGTCTTCCACGTCGATGGTGAGGGCATTGGCCAGCGGCGATGGCAGCGCCGTCATGGCAGCTCCCGGTGCGCGGCCAGCCAGGCGATAACGGCGGCGGCGACGCGTTCGGCCGCGTGGCCATCCCACAGCGGCGGCATGGCGCCGCGCTTGCCGCCCGTTTCCAGCATGCCGCGCGCCAGCGCCACGATGCTGGCGGGCTGCGTGCCGGCGAGCGTATTCGTGCCCACGCTGACGGTGACGGGCCGCTCCGTATTCTCGCGCAGGGTCAGGCAAGGCACGCCGAGCGCCGTGCTTTCTTCCTGGATGCCGCCCGAATCCGTCAGCACCAGGCGCGCATCGCGCATCAGGCCCAGCATTTCCAGGTAGCCCAGCGGCGGCAGGCAGACGATGGCATGCCGGGCAAGCTGCTGTTCCAGCCCCGCCAGGCGCAGGGCGGCGCGCGTGCGCGGGTGGACGGGAAACAGCAGCGGCAGCTGCCGCGCCAGCTGGCCCAGCGCTTCGAGCAAGGCCGCCAGCTGCCCGGCGTCATCCACGTTCGATGGCCGGTGCAGGGTCAGCAAGCCATACGTTGGCGGACAGGCGTGGCCGTGCAGGCGCAAGGTGGTGGCGGGCGCCACGGCGCGCGGCAGCTGGCGCCGCAGGCTGTCGATCATGACGTTGCCGGTAAACACGATGCGTTCGGCGGCGATGCCTTCGCGCAGCAGATTGGCGCGCGCGCCATCCTCGCTGGTCAGCAGCAGCGCGGATAGCTGGTCGGTCAGCACGCGGTTGATTTCTTCCGGCATGCGCCGGTCGCCGCTGCGCAGGCCCGCCTCGACGTGGATCACGGGAATGGCGCGCTTGGCCGCCACCAGCGCGCAGGCCAAGGTGGAATTGACGTCGCCCACCACCAGCACGGCGTCCGGCGCCGGCGGCGGGTGGGCATCGAGCACGGCGTCGAAGCGGCGCATGATCTCGGCCGTCTGCTGCGCGTGGCTGCCCGAGCCCACGTCGAGCGCGATGTCGGGCGCGCGCATGCCCAGGTCGGCAAACACCTGGCCGCTCATGGCCGGGTCGTAATGCTGCCCCGTATGCAGCAAGGTCACGCGCAGCGCGGGGGCCTGGCGGCCCAGGGCGGCCAGGATGGGCGCCATCTTCATCAGGTTCGGCCGCGCCGCCACCACGCACAGCAGGTGCGCCGCCGGCGTGGGGGAAGCGCGGTGGTCCTGGTGGCCCTGATGGCCCGGGTGGTTCTGCTGGTACGGCATGGACGGCCTCCTTAGAATCGCATGTTGAGCGTGGCGCTGACGCTGTTTTCGCGGTAGTTGCCGCCGCGCGTGCTGCTGTGGCGCGTGTGGCGCACGTCGATGCTGGCCGTCACTTTCCGCTGCAGCACGCGGCTGTAGCCGGCCGCGACGGTGGCGTTGCTGTCGCGCCGTGGCACGCTCAGCGAGCGCACGCTGGCGTAGCCGGCATTGAGCGTCATGCTGCTGCGCGACGAGGCTTGCCAGCTCCAGCCCAGGTTGCCCGCCAGCTGGCGCGTGCGGTCTTCGCTGCCGAAGTCCACGCCGGGCAGCAGGCCGCTGTCGATGCCGCTGGCCGTTTGCGCCGTGCGGTCCAGCGCCGTGAAACCGGCCACCACGGTGCTTTTCGGCGTGGCGCGGGCCATGGTCAGGCTCAGCTGTTTCTGCAGGAAATAGCGGTGGCTGAAGTAATTGATGGCGCCCCGTTCCGGCCCCAGGCTGTTGGCGTAGCGCAGGAAGGCGTCGATGCGCAGGCGCCGGTCCAGGGGATTGGGAAACAGGCCGCGCCACAGCTGGTCGAGCAGATTGGCCGCGTCGCGGTCGCCCAGGCGAAAGAACTGTTCCGGCATGCTGGTGATGTTTTCGTTGTAGCTGAGCTGCCAGTTGGTCTGGCGCTGCAGGAAATGCGCGTCCAGGCTGTAGGTGTGGCCAAAGTAGCGCTTGCCCGTGCTGAAGGCCACGCTGGTGCGCGGCGACGGCGTCCACACGCCGCCCAGCGACCAGAAGCGTCCCTGCGGCGCCTGGCCCGAGGTCGACACATAGCCCTCGCGCTCCATGCCGCCGCTGGCCGTGGCCGACCATTTGCTGCTGATCGGGTAACGCAGGCCCGCGCTGCTGCGCTGCATGCGCAGCGGCGTCAGCTTGCTGTCGTCGGTGCGGCGCGCCAAATGGCTGGCGTTCCAGGTCCAGCCGCTGCCGCGCGGCGCGCCGTCGAGCAGCATTTGGAGCTCGTCGCTGCGCACGGAGAGCAGGTCGCCGCCGCTGCCCAGCGACGCGCGCGTGTAGCGCAGCTCGGCCGTGGCCAGGCCGCGGAAGGTGTGGCGCAAATACGGGCTGATGCTGGTGGTGCGCACCGTGCTTTCATTCTCCGTGCCGGGCAGGTCGTCGATCACTTGCGGGCCGAACGGCGAGATGCTGCGGCGGCTGACGCTGGCCCTCGCATCGAGGTGCAGCCAGTCCTTGAGCAGTTCGGCCTCGGTGGCCGCGCGCAGCTGGTGGCTGTCCGTGTCGGCGCGGCGCACGTAGAGGAATTTGTGCCAGCTGTAATCGAGGTGCACCTGCAGGCGCGGGCCGCTGCCGATGAGGGCGATGGCGGGGGCGATTTCCGTGATGAAGTCGGAGCGGGCCCGTTCCGGCGGCGCGCGCAGCACATTGTCCGTATAGCTTTCGCGCAGCCGCACGGAGGGCTGCACCAGCCACTCGATGGCGGCGACCGGCATCGGCATGGTCAGCAACAGCAGCAGCGGCAGCGGCAACAGGGAAAACTGAGGCAGCGCGCCGCGCCTAGTCGTAATAGCCATAACCGTAGTAATCATTACCCGGAAACGACCTGGTCTTGTTGTAGATTAAATGGATGTGTTCGCACGTCTCGATCTGCCGCAGCGCTTCCTTGACGGCGTGCTGGGTCGTCGTTTCCGCCTCCACCACCATCACCACTTGCCCCATCTGCCCGACCAGCGCGTGCGCTTCGCTGGTGATGAGCAGGGGCGGCGAGTCGAAGACGACAATGCGGTCGGCATAGCGGCTGGCGATTTCGGCCAGCAGCCGGCTCATGGCGCGGCTGGCCAGCAATTCCGTCGCATGGCGGTTGCTGCGTCCGGCGGGCAGGATGCTCAGGTTGGCCACATTGGTTTTCAGGATCACGTCGGCCATTTCCAGCTGTTCGTCGAGCAGCACGTCCATCAGCCCCGGTTCCGGCGGCAGGCCCAGCACTTTCAGCACGGACGGGCGCGCCACGTCGGCATCGACCAGCAGCACCGTCATATCCATTTCCATGGCGATGCTCATGGCCAGGTTGACGGCGCAATAGGTCTTGCCTTCGCCGGGCATGGCGCTGGTGACGACGATCAGGTTGCCGTGGCGGATGGCCTGCTCGCCAGTGGCGCGCGCCTGGCGCAGCAGCGGGCGCTTGATGATGCGGAAATCCTCGGCCACCGGGCTGCGCCCGCCATCGTGCGTGAGCATGCCTTGCTCCTGCAGGCGCGGCAGGTTGAGTTCCCGGTAGCGGGGCGAGTCGGCCAGCGCCGCCGTTGCGTTCGCCTTGGCAGCCTTAGCATCCGTGCCAGCCCGGCCTGTTGCATACACGGCGGCGCTTTCAGCCACTTGCGGGTCGCGTTTGTCCTTGCTGTCCATCTTCGCTCCTTGCCCGGGTCTAGAATTTCAGCAGCGCCGCCGTCATGACGGCGCCGTACAGCAGGAACAGGCTGCCCAGGCCGGCGCCAAAGCCGTAGCGGGCGCGCCGGCGGCGCACCTGCTGCAGCGCCGTCCAGTTCATCGATACCGTGCCCAGCACGCTCAAGCCCGTCGCATCGCGCAGTTCGGCCGGGCTGAGGAAGGTGGGGCGCACCTGGCTGATCAGCAAGGCGGCAGCGATGCCGGCCACCAGGGCCGCGCCCAGCGCCGCGCTGAACAGCAGCGGCCGGTTGGGGCCGACGGGCTTGTACTGCACCGTGGGCGGATCGATGATCTTGAAGGCCATCATGTCGGTGGTGGAACTGAGTTCGCCCGACAGCTTGGCCGCTTCGCGCCGGCCGATCAGCTTTTCATAGTTTTCCTTGTTGATGATGTAGTCGCGGTTCAGCTGGGCCAGCTGCGACTCCACCTCGGGCACGGCATTGCTTTGCGCCAGCAGGCGCTCGTTGCGCGCGGTAAATTCCTGCACGCGCGCCTTGATGGCGGCCACCTTGGCGTCCGCGTCCGTCAGCGCCACTTTCAGCTGCTGCAGCATGGGGCTGTAATTCTTGCCCGGATCACCGGAGCCGGCTTTCAGCTTGCTTTCTTCGATCTTGCGTTCTTCCAGCTGGGCGATGAGGCGCTTCGAAGAAATGATATCGGGATGCAATTCTGTAAATTGCATGCGCAGGCTGTCGAGGTTTTTGTTGATCGAGGCGATGCGCTCGTCCAGCTCCGGATTGCTGATGCCGGCCGCGTTCGGTTCCAGGTCCAGCACCGGTTCATCGCCCTCGATCTGGCTCTGGATGGCCTTGCGCGACTGTTCCGCCTCCAGCAGTTCCAGCTTGGCATTGTTCAGGCTATCGGACGATATCAGCAGCTGGCTGCCATAGTCGATGCCCTGGCGCGGCAGCAGCAGGCTGTTGCGGATCTTGAATTCCTTCACCAGGTTTTCCGCCGCGCTCAGCTTGTCCTCGTAATTCTTGATCTGCTCGTCGATGAATTGCACCGCCTTCTGCGAATCGCCTTTCTTACCCTGGAAACTGCCTTCGACAAAGATGGTCAGCAGGCTTTGCACCACGTCGCGCACCAGTTTCGGGTCGCGCCCGCTGTAGCTGATGGTGTAGATATCATACGCATTCGTGCCCGTGATCTTGATGCGTCCCATCAGGTCGTCGAGCTGGGCCTCGTGTTCGCGCACGGTCTTCGAGCCCAGGTCCAGGTCGACCATGCGCATGACGCGCTCGACGTTCGGGCGACTGAGCAGGGTGCGGCTCATGATGGCCACCTGCTGGTCCGCGTTCGGCACGCTGGTCATGCCTGCCAGCAAAGGTTTCAGGATGGTTTGCGTATCGACAAACACGCGCGCCCGGGTCTGGTATTCGTCGGGCACGCTGATGACCTTGATGAAGCCGGCAATGGCCACCAGCCACGCCACCACCAGCGCATGCCAGCGGTATTTCCAGATGCCCTTGAGCCCGGACAGCAGCTGCTGCAGCAATTCCTCCATGGCGCTTCCTTCAGGTAACGGCCCCGCGCGGTAGCGGGACGGGGGCGCGGAAAAACAAACTTGTCGTGCAGATATTGCTTGTTGAGTAAGCAAAGTATAGGGCGGCCATGGGGCAAAATTTCCCAAGATGATTGCTTCTTGATACGCCTCAAGGTTGCCTTGCCGGGTTTTAATAATCATAGGAAGTTCGCGGCCCAGGCTGCTTTTACGCGGCCGCCGTCCGTCATCGACCCGAAGAGACCACGCATGAAACCGTTTCGCCGTGCATTCGTATTCCACGCGCTGGCCATGGCGGCCTCGGCCAGCCTGCTGGGCGCCTGCCGCACGCGCTACCCGCTGGCGCCGGCCCAGGACAGCGCGCCCCTGCACGACTACCTGATCGGCCCGGGCGACTCCGTCAATATCATCGTCTGGCGCAATCCGGAAGTGTCGCTGACGGTGGCCGTGCGGCCCGACGGCAAGATCACCACGCCGCTGGTGGAAGACTTGCCGGCCAGCGGCAAGACCTCGACCCAGCTGGCGCGCGATATCGAGCAGGCGCTGGGCAAGTTCATCCAGCAGCCCGTGGTGACGGTGATCGTCACCAATTTTTCCGGTCCGTACGAGCAACAGATCCGCGTCATCGGCGAGGCGGCCAAGCCGCAGGCGCTGCCATACCGGCTGGGCATGTCGCTGATGGATGTGCTCATCGCCGTGGGCGGCATCACCGATTTTGCGGCCGGCAACAAGGCCAGCATCATCCGCATGCGCGAAGGCAGCCAGCAGCAGCTGCGCGTGCGGCTCGATGACCTGCTGAAGGAAGGCGATATTTCCGCGAACGTCATGATGCGTCCCGGTGATGTGCTGCTGATACCAGAGAGCTTCTTCTAGGCTAACGGCCGCGCTATCAAAACGCCAATTTTATTTGTTATTTTGTACTCAAAGGAAAATTTTGGCGTGTAATTTTGCCATCGAAAGTGCAATTTCTTCTGTTTTATCAGGTTTTTCCGGGAACTTCTCCAGTTTTCTTCTTGTCACAAGGCATTGGCTTCAGTCCGTCTTGACGGCTGCCGATGAACGCGAGGACACGATGACTTTTGAAGACGAACCCATTATTTCCTTCGATACGCCGGGCACATTCAGCGACCTGGTGGTGGGCGAAGGGCAGATCGACCCGGCCATGGAGCACGAGCTCGACCTGCAGCGCTTCCATATCCGCATGGCCAATTCCCGAGGCCGGCGCGAGGCCGCCAGCCTGCTGATCCGCAAGATGTACGGCTGGCGCGGCTACGCCGTCGATCCCGGCATCGCGCATGCGCTCAACAAGATCACCCTGTTTGCGGAAACGGCGGGCACCACCGTGGGCACCATGACCTTGTGTCTGGACAATGACGAGACGGGCTTGCCGGCCGATGAAAACTTCCGCGACAAGCTCGACTTGCTGCGCGCCGACGGCAGGCGCTTGTGCGAACCGTCGCGCCTGGCCATCGACAAGGGCGTGAGCAAGCGCGTCTTCGCGGCGCTGATTCATATTTCTTATATCTATGCGCACAACATCCATGGCTTTACCGATTACGTGATTGAAGTCAATCCGCGCCACGTGGTGTTCTACAAGCGCATGCTGGGTTTCAGGGACTTTGGCGGCGAGCGAGAGTGCACGCGCGTGGGGGCGCCGGCCGTGCTGCTACGGCTCGATCTCGATTACATGGGCGCCCAGATTCGTCAATACGGCGGCATGATGGAACAGCATGGGGGTGAACGGTCGTTTTACCCCTTTTTTTTTCCGACATGGGATGAGCCCGGCATTACCGACCGCTTGCGCCAGGGACGCAACTAGGCAGTTATTTGTTTTTTAGCAGGAATGCCTGCATGTGGCTGCCAGGAATGGCATACGTGATGCCGCTGGGCGCGCTGATGGCCGTTTCCTTCAAGCCCTTGACATACACCATGTTGACGATGCCGTAGACGAGGCCCGTCTCGGGATCGAACAGGGGGCTGCCGCTGCTGCCCGGGTAGGCGGTCGCGTCCAGCTGGAACACGGTGTACGGCGACTTTTGCAGTTGCGCCAGGCGCCGGGTGTCGAGCCGCTGCGCGTTTTCGCTGGGCATCACCACCGGTGTCAGCGACGACACGGTGGCGCGGTGCGTGACGTGGCGCAGGCCCAGCAGCATGCCCAGGGGAAAACCCATGAAGGCCATGGCGCGGCCTTCGCGCACGGCATCCGCATCGCCCAGCGCCAGGGCCGGCAGAGGTGCGCCGGACAGGCGCAGCAGCGCCAGGTCGTGCTCCATGTCGATGGCGCGCACCTTGGCGGGACGAAATTGCGCCGCCTCGCCCTGGCCCGTGAGGATGCCGATCACCTCGTTCGGGTTGGCGTCGAGCAGCTTCTGGATCACGTGGGCGCAGGTCAGCACGCTCAAGCCATCGTCCGTGACGAAGCCCGTGCCGATGAAGCTGAGCGGTGGCGTGCGCGTCTTTTGCAGGCTGCCCACGCCGACCACGGACGGCTTCAGGCGCACGATCACCTGCGCCAGGGTATCGTCCGCGCGGCAGGGGATGGTGGCCAGGCTAAGGCACAGCAGGATGGCGGGCAGGGCGGTTTTCATGGCGGACTTTCGGTGGGCGGCGTGCGGGTAGGGGCGAAGGAAGGGGTGCGGGAAGATGTGGCGCCACCTGGCGCCTGCAGCAGCGCGCCCAGCAGCAGCAAATGGAACAGCAGGGCGATGCGCGGCACGTCAAGCAGGCTGTCAAAGATGCCGACGGCAAGAAAGCCGGCCAGCGCCGCCCCCAGCGCGATGGCGCCCGCCCGGCCTTGCCGCGTGCCGTCGAGCAGCCGCAGCGCGGCCAGGATCAGCAAGCCCACGGTGGACAGGACGCCGCACCAGCCCGTTTCCACCAGCAAATGCAAGGCCAGGTTCTTGATATGCCAGGGCAAATGATGGTGATCGCTGCTGAAAAACCAGGCATGATTGGCCTGGCTGAACTGGCCGTTGGCCAGCAGCTCCTCGCCGCCGGGGCCGCGCAGGCTGAGATTGTCCACATCGATCACGGTGGACTGCGCCGCACCGCTGGCGGCCAGTTCCAGCTGTACCGGCGCGCGCAGCAGCCAGCCGCCCGCGCCCAGCGGACCGCTGGCCAGCGGCAGCGCGTAATGCTGCCACGCGTGGGCCGCTACAGCGGGCGCAG
>NZ_NRDQ01000161.1 GCF_002878455.1 Janthinobacterium sp. AD80 | reverse complement strand
CCTGCTGCAAGCGCTGCGGCGCGGCGAACTGCATGACGGGGCGCAAGCCCAGTTGCAGACGGCCCTGGGCGGGCAGGCGCAGCGCCTGGCGCCGCTGCGGCACGCCATCGACGACTTCGATTTCTCGCTGGCCCAGACGCTGTTGTACGACCTGCTGCAATCCTTCGATACGGAGTCCCCATGAGTGTGTTCCCCCCACCCAAGCCGCTGCTGCTGGTCGTCGACGACGAAGCGGCCAACCTGCAGCTGCTGCGGCAAATCCTGCAGGACGACTACGCGCTGCTGTTCGCCAAGGATGGCGCGCGCGCCCTGGCATTGGCGCAGCAGGAACGCCCGGCCCTGATCCTGCTCGATGTGATGATGCCCGGCATGAGCGGCCACGACGCCTGCCGCCGCCTGAAAGCCGAGCCGCTGACGGCCGCCATTCCCGTTATCTTCGTCACGGCGCTGGGCGACATGCGCGACGAACTCAGCGGTTTTGAAGCCGGTGCCGTCGACTACATCACCAAGCCGCTCAGCCCGGCCATCGTGCGCGCCCGCGTACGCACGCACCTGTCGCTGGTGCGCATCGACGAACTCAGGGAAACGCGGCTGCAGATCGTCCGGCGCCTGGGCCTGGCGGCCGAGTACAAGGACAATGAAACAGGACTGCACGTGATCCGCATGAGCCATTACGCGCGCCTGCTGGGCGTGGCCACCGGCATGGACGAGGCGGCCGCCGACGACCTGCTGCATGCGGCGCCCATGCACGACGTGGGCAAGATCGGCATACCCGACCGCATCCTGCAAAAGCCGGGCAAGCTGGACGCGGACGAGTGGGCCATCATGCAGACGCACGCCAGCATCGGCGCCGACATCATCGGCGCGCATGCGCCAGGCGGCATGCTGGCACTGGCGCGCGAGATCGCCCTGTCGCACCATGAAAAATGGGATGGCAGCGGCTATCCGCGCGGCCTGGCCCGCGACAACATCCCGCTGGCGGGGCGCATCGTGGCCGTGGCTGATGTCTTCGATGCGCTGACCTCGGTGCGTCCGTACAAGCGCGCCTGGGCGCTGGACGATGCCGTCGACTATCTGCAGGAACAAAAGGGCCGGCATTTCGATACGGAACTGGTGGACTTGTTTGTGCAGCAGTTGCCTGCCATCGACGCGGTGCGCCAGCGCTGGGCGGAGAAGGAGGAACACCACGCCGCCGCATGAGGTGCAGGAAGTGAACTCCCGCCACGCCCGGTGTTGTTGCGTCACACAAAGAAGTGCCAAACACGATGGTGCTGGCGCCGATGCAGACCACTGGATGGGCAAGGAGTTCGATGCCATTATCGCGTACTGTCCGTGGAGCATTTTGATGCATATCAAATAGCTCGGCATTTCCTGCCATCGGCCTTGCGCACGGCCACGGCCCGTCTCTTTTTGACCCATATCAAGCCCCGCCCAACACCATCCCCACCTGTCACCGCACGACTGGACTTGCGGGAATTGCCGTTCGCGCCTTGTTCTCCTCTTTATGGATGAGTGACAACATGGCCGGTCAATCCATCCTCGTGCATGCCGACCTGTCGCGGCATGCGCGGCAGCGCCCGATCGAAGACGACGACGATGGCACATCAAAGTCAAGCGCGCCATGCCTATTTGTTAATAGTTATAATTGGCTTATTACTTACTTCAAGGCAATGTGCATGAAGCAACAAATGTTCAATTGGGGCAGCGCCCTGGCGCCGTTCGGCAGCGACCTGCTGTGGACTGTCCTGCCGTGGATGCTGCTGTATGGCGTGATCGGCTTTGTGCTGGCGGCCGGCATCTGCTATCAGCTGGCCAGAAAATGCCTGCTGGTGCGCCGTCCGCCCGCCTGGCATGTGGCAGCCAAGCTCAGCTATCTGTTGATCCTCGTCGCGCTGCCGCTCCTCGGTGGCGGCTTTGGCGCCGTCCACAGCGTGCACCGCGTCGTCAACCAGGCTCTCGAGCGCGACCTGCAGCCGGTGGTCGAAGCGCAAATGCCGGCGCTGCGCGTCTACCTGGAACAGCAGGCCAGGCTGATCGCCCCGGGCCAGGCTATCAGCATGCGCAGCCTGATCGAACCCTTCGTGCAAGACATGTATTACCGGCCGACATCCGGCAGTTACTGGGAACGCAGCAAGGCGCGCTGGATCAATGAATTCATCCTGCGCCGCGGCAGCGTGCTGCTGACGCAGGTGCTGCAGGAACAGCTGATCGCCAGGGCAACTGTGCTGGGCGAAGCGCTCAAGGGCGCCGGCTTCCGTGGCCAGGCGACGGGCGACCTGGCCAGCCTGGGCACCGACCTGGCCGTGCGCCTGACAACCGATGTGGCGCGCCAGGCCGATTTCAGCAAACTCGACAAGTCAGTGCCGATGATTTTCATCGACGCCATCAAACGCCAGGCGGGCGCCTATTTCAATTCGCTCAAGATCACGCTGGGCCTGCTCGCGCTGGCGGCGCTGCTGCTGGTGTGGGGCGAAATCATGTTGTACCGCCACTATTACCTGCGCCGCCACCCGGCCACGGCCCTGCCCGTGGCACCCACGTAAAAAAGCCGCCCCTCCTTGCGGACGGGGCGGCTTTTCAAGAGCAACTAACGCTTTAGGCTTTACGCTGGGCGACAGCATCCACGACGCACAGTGCCGTCATGTTGACGATGCGGCGCACGGTGGCCGATGGCGTCAGAATGTGCACGGGCTTGGCGCAGCCGAGCAGGATCGGGCCCACGGCGATGCCGTTGCCGGCCGCCGTTTTCACCAGATTGTAGGCGATGTTGGCCGACTCGATGTTCGGCATGACGAGCAGGTTGGCATCGTTCTTCAGGGCCGAATTGGGCATGAGTTTTTGACGCAGCTTGCTGTCGAGGGCTGTATCGCCGTGCATTTCGCCGTCGATTTCCAGGTCCGGCGCGCGTTCCTTGACGATGGCCAGGGCAGCGCGCATCTTTTGCGCCGAGGCGCTGTCGCTGGAACCGAAGTTCGAGTGCGACAGCAGGGCCGCGCGCGGCGACAGGCCGAAACGGGTCATCTCTTCGGCGGCCATGATGGTGATCTCGGCCAGCTGCTCGGCGTCCGGGTTTTCATTGACGTGCGTGTCGACCATCACCAGCTGGCGTTCCGGCATGATCAGCACGTTCATGGCGGCATACACATTGCTGCCGGCGCGCTTGCCCAGCACCTGGTCAATGTATTTCAGGTGCAGCTGGGTGGTGCCGAAGGTGCCGCAGATCATGCCGTCGGCGTCGCCCTTGTGGATCATCATCGAGCCGATCAGGGTGTGGCGGCGGCGCATTTCCAGCTTCGCGTATTCCTCGGTGACGCCCTTGCGGCTGGTCATCGCGTAATACGTGTTCCAGTAATCGCGATAGCGCTCGTCGAAGTCCGGGTTGATGACGTCGAAGTCGACGCCCTGCTTCAGACGCAGGCCGAATTTCTGGATGCGCGCTTCGAGCACCGGCGGGCGGCCGACCAGGATGGGACGCGCGAGTTTTTCATCGACCACCACTTGCACGGCGCGCAGCACGCGCTCTTCTTCGCCTTCGGCATAGACGATGCGTTTGAGGTCGGCCGGCGTGGATTTGGCCATCAGGAACAGCGGCTTCATGAAGGTGCCGCTGCGGTAGACGAATTGCTGCAGGCTGTCCGCGTACGCTTGCAAGTCCTTGATCGGACGCGTGGCGACGCCGGAATCCTCGGCCGCCTTGGCCACCGCTGGCGCGATCTTGATCAGCAGACGTGGATCGAACGGCATCGGGATCAGGTACTCAGGACCGAACGACAGGTTGCTGATGCCATAGGTGGTGGCCACGATGTCCGACTGCTCGGCATGCGCCAGGTCGGCGATCGCGTGCACCACGGCGATTTCCATTTCGCGCGTGATGGTGGTGGCGCCGCAATCGAGCGCGCCGCGGAAGATGTACGGGAAGCACAGCACGTTGTTGACCTGGTTCGGATAGTCCGAACGGCCGGTGGCGATGATGGCGTCGCTGCGCACGGCCTTGACTTCTTCCGGCAGGATTTCCGGGTTCGGATTGGCCAGCGCCAGGATCAATGGGTTCGGCGCCATCTTGCGCACCATGTCCTGCTTCAGCACGCCGCCGGCGGAAACGCCGAGGAAAATATCGGCGTCCGGGATGATCTCGGCCAGGGTGCGCAGCGGCGTGTCTTGCGCGAAGCGTTCCTTGTCCGGGTCCATCAGTTCCGTGCGGCCCTTGTAGACCACGCCGGCCAGGTCGGTGACATAGATATTTTTCAGCGGGAAGCCCAGATCGACGATCAGGTCCAGGCAGGCCAGCGCCGCGGCGCCCGCGCCCGAGACGACCAGCTTGCAGTCTTCGATTTTCTTGCCGACGGCTTTCAGGCCGTTCAGGATGGCCGCGCCGACGATGATGGCGGTGCCGTGCTGGTCGTCGTGGAAGACGGGAATCTTCATGCGGTCGCGCAGCTGGCGCTCGATGTAGAAGCACTCGGGCGCCTTGATGTCTTCCAGATTGACGCCGCCGAAGGTCGGTTCCAGCGAGGCGATGATGTCGACCAGCTTATCGGGATCCATCTCGTTGATTTCGATGTCGAAGACGTCGATGCCGGCGAACTTCTTGAACAGCACGCCCTTGCCTTCCATTACCGGCTTGGCGGCCAGCGGGCCGATATTGCCCAGCCCCAGCACGGCCGTGCCGTTGGTGATGACGGCCACCAGGTTGCCGCGCGCCGTATATTTATAGGCATTTGCCGGATCGATGACGATTTCTTCGCAGGGAGCGGCCACGCCTGGCGAGTAGGCCAGCGCCAGGTCGCGCTGGTTGGTCAGTTGTTTGGTCGGCGTCACGCTGATTTTGCCGGGGCGCGGGCACTCGTGATATTCGAGTGCGGCCAAGCGCAATTGTTGACGCAATTCTTCTTTTTTATCAGATGACGAATCCATGCTGTGCTGCCTTCCTGTTTGGTCGATCGGGTGTTCCGGATTTTATCAGACCGATTCTTTCAATTAGCTAGGTATTTTCCGCTAGCCACAGTCTGATATCACGAAAACGCATAACCTAGCATTGTAAGGCCGTCCGGCGGCACAAACGTCCTGAACAGGAAAAACTATCAAGTTTTAGATTTCAATTAGTTTTTGTGATGGGTCATCGGAGGCGCGCCACAGCGGCAGCGCGGCGACGGCGCGCTCGATATCGTCCATGTCGTCCGCGCCCAGGGTGTCGTCGAAGGGCGCGGACAAAATGCTGCGCATCAGCGCCAGGCGCGTCGTCGCTTGCTGCGCATCGATGAAGCGCGTCGTCTCCGCGCAATACTGCGCGCGACGCAGGGCATCGGCGCCGTCATCGTCGCCGTCGGGATAATAATGGCGGCCGATGTGATGCAGCGACTGCAGCAGGAATTCGATCTCGCGCAGGATGCGCAGCGCATCCTCGCCGGACAGCACGATGCGGCGGTTGGCGGGCAGCAGGGACGGTGGCGTGGCGGGATGGTCAGCCATGGCGGATCTTTCTATCAAGGACAAGCCGACAGCCTACGCGATTTTTGCCGCCGGCGACGCCAGCCGCGCACCGGGCGCGAAGCGCACGGCGATCATCAGCAGCACGATGACGCCGCCCGCCATTACCATCCACGCCTGTGCCAGGCTGGACGAGTGCTGGCGGATCAGGCCGGCGATGAACGGCATGCTGCTGGCGATGATGTAGCCGCCGCCCTGCACAAAGCCCAGCAGCGCGCCGGCGCCGGCCGGGTCCCGCACATGGTCCATGCTGACGATCAGCGACAAGGGGAACAGCGCGCCGATGCCGCAGCCGAGCAATATCACGGCGGGCAGCGCCAGTTGCGCGGGCGCCACGATCAGGCAAGCCAGGCCGGCCAGCACGGACAACAATACGGACAATAACAGGATGCGGCGGTCGGGGAAGCGGTGGATGACGCTGGAAATCACCAGTCCCGCCAGCACTTCCATCAGGGTCAGGCCGCCCAGCAGCAAGCCGCTGTCGGCGGCGCTCCAGCCCAGTTCCGTATAAAACGGCGGCAGCCAGGCCAGCACCAGCGTATAGGCGCCCGTGCCAATACCGAAAAACACCATCAGCAGCCAGGCGCGGCCACTGCCCACGGGCAGGCTGGCGCCCGCGCCGCCGGACACGTCCACGCGTGCGGCCGATGCGCGGCGCCACAGCAG
>NZ_NRDQ01000160.1 GCF_002878455.1 Janthinobacterium sp. AD80 | reverse complement strand
CCGCGCATGGCAGCGCGGATGAGCAGGCGTTCCAGGACCCGGCCAGCGCCGCGCGCGGCACGCACACGGAACGCCGCGCGGCTGCACAGTGCGCTGCGCGGTACGCCCCACGGCAAGGCCGCAGGTGGCGCAGCGCGCAAGCAGCGCGCCACCTGAGCCCTTCGCTACGCGGCGGGCACGCGCATGGGTTTGCTTAAATACGGCGACCCGGCCAGCACGAAACGCCACGGCGTCTCCATCGCCTTGGAAATGCCGATGCGCGGGCCCGCCTGCACCGTCACCGCTTCCTCGCGCGCGAGCAAGGCGAACGGTGGCGCATCGAGCGCCAGGCGATTGTGCAGATGGCTCACGCCCAGCGCCTGACAGACCTTGCCCGGCCCCGAGCACAGCAGCCGCAAGTCCGCCACGCCGCGCCGTTCACGCATGGCATCGATGCCCGCCAGCGGTTCGATGGCGCGGATCAGCACGCCAGCGCCATGGCCCGGTTCGCGGCACACAAAATTCAGACACCAGTGGATGCCGTATGAGCGGTACACATACGCATGGCCGGGCGGGCCGAACATGGCCGCGTTGCGCGGCGTCAAGCCGCCATACGTGTGCGACGCCGGGTCCAGCCGGTCATACGCTTCCGTTTCCACGATGCGTCCGCCCACGCCGTCGACCAGCACGGTGACGCCGATCAGCTGGCGCGCCACGGCATGGGAATCGTCCGCGAAATCGATACCGGCAAGGATGTTTTTCATGCAGCAATTGTAGCGCCGCCCCGGCCGCCGCACGCCGCCTGGCCACTTGAAAACAAATAAAAATTACTGTTTCAACCATGAAAATCACCGTCCCGACCGCCACAAAATGGCAAAAAGTGGGGATTTTTTCGACAATCTATTGCTGAGATGAACTATTGCCATCCATAAACAGCGATAATCGTCCGGCACTGCACAACCCGCCCATGCGAGGGCAGCAGTCGCGCAACACGATAACCACCAGGCAAGGCAATGATGATGAGAGCGGCAGCGCAAGTGCAGGTAGTGCAGGAAGATCCGGTTGACGCCTTGATGCGCTCCATCCGTATCCCGCCACGCCCCAGCCTGCTGGTCGACCTGCAGCGCGAACTGGCCGAAGACGACCCGTCGCCGCGCCGCATCGCGCGCATCATCGCCGATGACGTCGGCATGTCGGGCGCCCTGCTCAAACTGGCCAATTCGCCATTCTATGGCGCCGCGCGCAAGGCCAAGTCCGTCGAGCAAGGCATCAATTTTCTGGGCATCAACCAGTGCAGCGCCATGATGACGGGCTTGCTGGCGCGCCAGGCGCTGGAAGCGGAAGGCGTCGAGCTGACCAATTTCTGGGATGTCTCCGCCAAGCGCGCGCGCGCCCTGGTATTTACGTCGCGCAAGCTACGCATCGCCCCGCCCGACATCGCGCATACTTTCGGCCTGTTCTGCGATATCGGCGTGCCCCTCTTGATGAACCGCTTCCCCGACTACGTCAACACGTACGCGGCGGCGGCCAACGATGCGCACAATTGTTTTACGACACTGGAAGATGCGCGCCACCAGACCAATCATGCGGCCATCGGCTGCTTGCTGGCGCGCAACTGGGGCCTGTCCTCCGATGTCTCCTGGGCCATCTTGCACCACCACGATTACACGGTGCTGGCCGACCCGTCCACGGACGACGCCATCCGCTCGCTCGTTGCCCTGTCCTTGCTGGCCGAAAAAGGCATTCAGCGCTACCATGGCAACAGTACCTCGCTGGAGTGGGACAAGGGCGGTAGCCTTGCCTGCCAGCATCTCGGCCTGTCGGAAGAAGAAGCGGCCGACCTGCTCGACGAGTTGCACGAGATGTTCGATACCGACCATTGATGTATCTGGCGGCCGCGTCCGCCTGTATGATCTGTCCGGCGCCAGGCAAGAGCCTTGGCGCCCGTTTCCGTTTGCCTGACCCGTTTTACTTAACCTGTTGATCGCCATGCCCAAAAATAAGCGCCCTGTTCCCCGTAAATCCGCCAACACGCCCGAAGACAAGGATGAAGCCGTCACGCGCATGCTGTGCACCATGGCCCTGAACCTGGCGGAGCAGGAAGACAGCGATTCGCAGGGCACGGTGCTGGCCGAACAAGCCGTGGAATTTGGCCGCCTGATCCGCAAGGCCTTGAATCAAAAGAAAGATGAAGTACTGTACGACGCCGTCGAGCGGGCGAAATACGAAGACGTGGGCGCCTACCAGTACCTGCGCAGCCATATCGAGGAGGCCGCATCCATCGCCGTGATCCGCCGCGACAATGCGCCCGCCATGGAAATCAATGCCTTCGTCGTGCCCCTGCTGGTGCAAAGCACGGGCGGCCTGAAGGAAGCGGACGGTTTCCAGGACCAGGAGGCGTTCGAGGCGCTGGTGAAAAGTTTCCAGCAGGCGCAGCTGGAAAGCGCCAAGGCCAAGGTTGTCCTGATGAGCCATGCCTACGACCTCGACGAGATCGACCGCATCACCTACAGCCATCTGCATGAAATGGTGCGCGACGCCTACAGCTCGATGACGGACAAGAAAATCACCGCCACGCCGGGCCTGGAACGCAGCATCGCCGGCTGGAGCGAGACGGCCTTCGGTGCGCAGGACACGGCCGTCGAACTGCGCTTCCTGCTGGGCTTTGCCCTGAAGCGCGTGGACGATCCCTTCTATGTGGAACCGAAGGACGAAGCGGCGCTTGACGCCTGGTTCGACGCGCGCATGGCGCGCTACCAGCAGTGGACGACGGAAGTGGGCGAGCTCGTCAAGCGCTGCCTGGCGCCGGCCGGCAATGCGCTGGAAGTGAGCTTCCTGTACCAGGATCTGTTCCACGGCGGCAAGGAACAAGGCATGAGCGAATATGCCATGCTGCAAATGATGTCCGGCATCAACCATGCCCTGGCAGAAAACAAGCTGGACGCCGCCGACGTTGCCGTGGTGGCCGGCCCGGCCGACGAGCACGGCGACATGCTGTTGCGCGTGAATGTGTATGCGGCGGACGGCGCACTGCTGCACAGCGCCGACAAGCCGCTGGACCTGGCCGCCGACCTGCAGGACGAAGTCGACGACATCTGCGACGCGCTGGCCACCATCGGCGTGACGCAATTATCGGTGGCGCTGAAGTTCGATGCCAAGGGCCAGCCGCTGGAAGTGCAGGCCTACGCGTCGGCGTAAGCTGGCGACATGCTCAAGGCGCGGCCGGCTCCGGTTGGCCGTGCAACTGCAGCCACGCGTGCAACTTTTGCGCATACGCAAGCGTGTGCGCCGGACTGCTCGACGGCAAGCTGACGATGCGGTAGCGCCGCGCGTGCTCGCCCAGCACCTTGATGCCCAGCTTGGCAGCCGTGCCGCCGTTGAAGGCGATCGTGTGCAGCCGTGGCAGGCTGGCCGCCAGCGCCACCAGGTCGTTGTCGTCGCGTGCGCGGATGTTGCTGTCGAGGCTACCCGCGCGCTGCGCCTGCGCCACCACGTCCCACAGGCCCACGCCGTGCGCCAGCAAGGTCGCCAGGCGGCTGTCGTAAGGCAGGCTGGCCAGGTCGACGCCCAGCACTGCGCCGACCAGCATCCAGAACTTGTTTTGCGGATGCGCATAGTACTGGCTGTGCGCAAGGGATTTTTCGCCGGGCAAACTACCCAGTATCAGCAAGCGCGTGTTGGCGTCGACGACCGGATCGAAGCAACGCTTGCGGGGCTCGGAAGTTGCCGCTGCGCGGGGTAAATGCAGACTCAAAAGTGGCGTCCTGTGCGATGGAGGTTGCGTATTTTACTGTGGCCACCGCACCGGCACCTGCAAGATGCGCTTGTCATCCCACACTTGCACCAGTGCCGTGTGCAATGTGCCCTGCGGCGTGACGCTCTGGCCAACGCCGCTGACATGGTAGGCGTAGCCAGGTCCGTAGCGTTGCGCCACGATCGTGCGCGCCTGCATGGCCACATCACCGTGCGAGGCACGCAGCTGGAACGCCACGCCAGCCATGCCAAGGATCAGGCCGAGGATGGCGGGGATGCGCAGGTTGCGCCGCTTGTAGCCCCTGGCATCGCAAGCGGCCACCACGGCAGGCATACCCAGCTGGCGATACAAATAATAAATGACCCACAATGACAGCACGGCTTCCAGCACCGACCAGAGGCGATAGCCGGGCGCCAGCTTGAATTGCATCACCGTCAGGGACAGCGGCTGCAGGAACAGGAAGTCGAGCGCCAGCACGGTGGGCACGATCCAGAATACCGCCAGCCAGCGCAGCCATACTGCCGCGCGCAGCTTGCCGCGCAGCAGGCAGACACCAAAGATCAGCAAACCGAGATAGGCAAACACATAGCTCCGGATACCCGTCTGCAAGGTTTCCAGCAAGCCTGCGGCGCGCAGCACCACCCAGGCGAACAACAGCACGTAGCCTGCGGACCGCAAGAATGGGGCGGCTGCTTCCGCAAGTGCCGCGGTGGCGGGATCGAGCGGCTTGTCCTGCGGCCGCGCCGCCCATTGGCGCTGTACTGCCGCCTCGTCATCCTGCTGGCGTTGGGCAATTTCTGCTTCGATGCGCTGGCGCCGTGCCGCATCGGCGCCGTCGGCGCCGGACAGGGCTTGCTGCAGGGACGCCATCGAATAGCGCTGGTAGTCAGGTTGGCTGGCTTGCAATGTCACGGATGCCTTTAGTGAATGTGTGGAATGTGTAGAAATATTTCCAATAGGAAATAATATCCTACAATTACCAATACAACAATTCCGCAGCGATTCACCGCGTTCGCCCGCTTGGGTTCCGGTGTAAAATTTCCAGCCAGAACGCCACAATAGAAAGACGCCCATGCGCACCATCGACACCCTGCTGGCCCGGTATGGCGAAAGCCACCGCAACCATGTCAATGAATGGGTGCACATCGTGTGCGTGCCGCTGATCGTGTTCAGCCTGCTGGGCCTGCTGTGGAGCGTGCACGCCAGCGTGGCGCTGCTCGGCAGTATTCTGGCTTTATACTACTACTACAAACTGTCGCGTCCGTTTGCCGCAGGCATGCTGCTGATGCTGGCCGTCATGCTCGGCGTGTTGCTGATCATGCCGCCGCTGACCATCCTTCCCGTGTCGCTGGCCGTCTTCGTGCTGGCGTGGATCGGCCAGTTCATCGGCCACCAGATCGAAGGCAAAAAGCCGTCGTTCCTGGACGACCTGCGTTTCCTGCTGGTGGGGCCGCTGTTCGTGCTGGGCTTCCTGTACCGGCGCCTGCGGCTTGCCTATTGATGGCGAATGCGCGGTAACAGATTCTTACTATTCGCAACTAGTTATCTGTAGCAAGTGTCCTTATGCTAAGTAATACCAGAATTTTCCTGCCGGTCGACGTAATCGGCACACCAACTTTTGTCCAAGGGAGTTCCATATGAAAGCACCAATTATTGCCGTGGCCTTGCTGGCTACACTGGCCGGCTGCGCCGTACAACCGAACTCGGCCAATGTCTACAATGCGCGCCAGGCGCAAAATGAGCAATCGGTCCGCATGGGTACGGTTGAATCCGTACGCCAGGTAACCATCGACAAGGGCGAAACCGGCACCGGCGTGCTGGCTGGCGCGGCGCTGGGCGGCGTGGCCGGCTCGGCTGTCGGCGGCGGCAAGGGCGCCATCGCGGCCAGCATCCTCGGCGCGGTCGCAGGCGGCATCGCCGGCCAGAGCATCGAAGCGAATGCCTCGAACAAGCTTGGCCTGGAAATCACCGTGCGTCTGGACAATGGCGACATGCGCGCCATCGTGCAGGATGCCGATGAACTGTTCCGCCCAGGCGAGCGTGTGCGCCTGCTGTCGGATGGCCGCAAGACCCGCGTGACGCACTGATCCGCTTGCCGGCGCATGCGCTCAGCCGAATGCGCCGGCAGCGAGCAGCAGGGCCGAGGGCGACATGCCCTCATGCAGCCAGATGGCGATCACGGTGGCGACGATCACATACACGAGCACGCTCCATACTTTGATCTGCAGTGAGGCTGGCATGGCATTCTCCTTGGGCGAGGCACTTCGCGATGCAATTGGGAAAATAGTTAATTAATCATAATGTAAATATTTTCATAAATTCAACATTTTCCTGAAGCACTGCGCTGGCTCAATGCCGGCACCTGGCTGCGTACCACGCCACCAGTTTTCCCCGTCTTTAAGCGGCAAGCTCGTTGCAAGCTCGACCGGCACTCGCCATCCCCGCGCGATGCCCGTATACTTGCGCGATGTCCTCTCCTTTCCTCTTCATCATTGCCTGCCTGATCTGGGGCTCCACTTTCTGGGCCATCACCTTGCAGCTGGGCGATGTGGCCCCCGCCGTTTCCGTGGTCTACCGCTTCGGCCTCGCGTCCGCCACCCTGTTTGCCTGGTGCGCGCTGCGCGGCGATACCCTGCGCCTGCCCTGGCGCGCGCAAAAATGGATGCTGCTGCAAGGCCTGGCCTCGTTCGCGCTCAGTTATGTGTGCACCTACAGCTCGGAACAGTACCTGGTCTCGGCCCTCGTCAGCGTGCTGTTCGCCCTGATGGTGTTCTGGACGCCGTTGCTTAACCGCCTCGCCTTCGGCACACCGATCACCTGGAGCACCTGCTGCGCGGCCATGGTCGCCATCTGCGGCATCGTGCTGCTGTTTTACCAGTCGATCGGCGCCGCGCTGCAAGATATTCTGGGCGGCGGCAACGGGCATTTCCTGCTGGGCTTCATGCTGGCACTGGTTGCCACCATCTCGAGCACGGCAGGCAACGCCCTCGTCATGAAAGTGCGCGCCCACTCCGGCAACGTGATGCTGACCATGGCCTGGACCATGCTGTGGGGCACCTTGATGGTGGCCGCCTGGGCCATCGCCACGGGCCAGTCCTGGCAGCTGCCGGCGCGCCCCAGCTACTGGCTGGGATTGCTGTACCTGGCCATCTTCGGTTCGGTGATCGCCTTCAGCGCCTATTTCACCTTAATCGCCCGCATCGGCACCCAAAAGACCGTGTATATCGGCGTCGTCACGCCTGTCATCTCCGTGCTGCTGTCGGTGCAGTTCGAGCATTACCGGCCCGCCCCCATCGAGTGGCTGGGCATGGCCCTGTGCCTGTCCAGCGTGGCCTGGGCACTGACCTCGGGCGCCCGCAAGACAGCGGCCGCCGCCACCCTTTCCACCCCTTCCTCTGCAAAGGCAACATGAGCACTTCCACCCTCGCCATCCGTCCCGCGACCGCATCCGACGTGGCCGCCATCTTCGGCATGATCCACGAACTGGCCCTGTTTGAAAAACTCGAACACATGATGATCGCCAAGGAATCCATGCTGCACGACAGCCTGTTCGGCCAGCATCGCGCGTGCGAAGCGCTGGTCGGCGAGGAAGACGGCACGGTCGTGACCTTCGCCCTGTTCTTCCACAATTTTTCCACCTTCCTGTGCCGCAAGGGCCTGTACCTGGAAGACCTGTATGTGAAACAGTCGGTGCGCGGCAAGGGCTATGGCAAGCAGATGCTGGTGGCCCTGGCGCAACTGGCCGTCGAGCGCGACTGCGGCCGCTTCGAATGGTCGGTGCTGGACTGGAATGAGAACGCGATCAATTTCTACAAGGGCATGGGCGCGGACGTGATGCCGGACTGGCGCATCTGCCGCGTCGCTGGCGATGCATTGACGCAATTGTCGGCAGGCACTCCAAAGCTTGCCTGATTGGCGGGAACGGTAAGAGTAAGTGCCAAAAAAATCCCCGCGGGCTAGCGGCACCGCGGGGTGGAACCCATTGTCAAGTGGGAGGGGGAGAATGCAATCAACGGTTATCAATATAAACGCTACGACTTGTTACCGCGCCCACCTTTACATTTGCTTACCGGGCCTTACATTTTCCTTAAAGTGACAGTTGGCAAGTAACTGTCCATCATTTGCCACACTTTATTTCCGTGGCTCAATCAATGTGCCATGCAAGCCGATATGTTGTGGCGCAAGCCCATTGCTACCCTGCGATTTTCTATGGATTTGGTACACTGTCAGGCAGGCGATGCAGCCAGCAACCACGGCAAAAATGACCATGCGACGATCTCCTTGAATGTGCTTTTGGGTATCAGGGTCTGCGGCTGAATCATGACTTGGCCAGCAGGAAAGATTCAGTGTGGCATCTTCGGCCAGTGGGGCATTGCGGAATATCAAACGTGCCTATTTGGCGGCCGGACCGCGTTTGATACGCCGCAAAATGGCGGCATTCCGCTCACACAAAATGAACGAATCGCTACGCACTGGAGCCTCATCATGAATGTCTCTGCCAAACCGCTCGTCATGAAACTGTACCGCGCCTATCTGCGTTCCCGCCTGGAACGCTACACGCGCGACTTGCAAGCCATCGCGGAACAGCGCGAAAACGACTTCCAGGCCGAACGCATCCTGCACCAGGCCGTCGTCTCGGTGCGCTCGAAACTGCACTCGCTGTAGCCGTGGTGCCGTCAGCGCTGCCGGCCGGCCACGGCCCAGCGCTCCACCAGCTCGAACAAGCCTTGCGTCAAGAGGGCCAGCACGGCAGCGGGGATGGCGCCGGCCAGCAGCATGTCGTTGTCATTCAATGCCAGTCCGATGGTGATGCGTTCGCCGTAGCCGCCCGCGCCGATGAAGGCGGCGATGGTGGCCGTGCCCACGCTCATCACGGCCGCCGTTTTAATGCCCGCCAGCATCACCGGCAAGGCCAGCGGCAAGTCCACGTGCAGCAGGCGGTCACGCTTGCTCAAGCCCAGCGCCAGGGCCGCCATGCGCAAGCCTTGCGGCACCTGCAAGATGCCCGTGCAAGTGTTGCGCACGATGGGCAGCAGCGCGTACACGAATAGCGCCAGCAGCGCCGGCACGGTGCCGATCATGCCCAGCACGGGTATCAATATCGCCAGCAAGGCCAGCGACGGCACCGTCTGCAGCACGCCGACGAACGCCAGCACCGTTTGCCGCAGCGGCGCGGAAAACGCCGCCAGCACGCCCAGCGGGATGCCGATCACGCAGGCCAGGGCCACCGACAGCAGCACCAGGGTCAGATGCTGGCGCGTCAGGGTCCACAGATCGTCGCCGATGATTTTATTTAGCAAACTGCTGCGCGCGGCGACCGGTGCGCTCGCCGGCGCACCCGAGGCCAGCCACCCTCGCGCCACCTGCGCAAACGTCTTGCCATCGATTTCCACGGCCGCATTCATGGCGATCATGGCGCTCTCGCTGATGCGCCCCTGCAGGCCTTGCAAAGCCTGCCAGGCGGCGGGAAAGCGCGGCGGCATATCCAGGCGGTACAAGAGCATGGCGTCGTAGCGGGAAAAATACTGCTGCGTGTCGGCCAGCACGCGCAAGCCGTATTGGCGGATTTTCGCATCCGTCGAATAGATGTCGATCACGTCCACCTGGCGCTGCGCCAGCGCCTCGTAGGCGATGCCGTGATCGAGGCCGCGCGGGCGCTGCGGCAAGCCATAGCGGGCGGCGAGGCCCGGCCAGCCATCGACACGTCCGATGAATTCATGCGACAGGCCGAATGTCAGCGCGGGCTGGCCCGCCAGCTGTCCCAGTTGCGTGATCGAACCATCATCGCCGCGCATGGCCAGCGCATAGGTATTGTTAAAGCCCAGCGGCACGGCCACGCCCAGGCCCAGCGCCGCCAGTTCGCGGCGCATCTGCTCCAGGTCAATCGGCTTGTCGTGCTTGAGGATTTCACTGGCGATGGTGCCCATGTATTCTGCATACACGTCGATGCTGCCCGCCTGCAGCGCGGCCAGCACGATGGCCGTGTTGCCCAGTCCCTGGCGATGTTCCGCCCTGACGTGCGGCGCGGCGCTCTGCTGGAGGATTTCGCCGAGGATATACGATTCCGTAAAGCGCTTCGAGCCCACCTTCAGCGTGCCGCCATCCATGGCATGGGACGGCATGGGAGCGGCGGCGAAGACAAGTAACAACAGCAAGTAAGCAAGACGCACGCGGCGCTCCGGACGGATGATCAATCCGGCAAGCTTACCACCGGCGCGCGCCAGACACCGCCATGCACCACGCCCGCGCACGGGTTCAGGCCCAGCGCATACGCCAGGTCGGCCGGGCGGGCGATGCGCCACAGGGCGAAATCGGCGCGCTTGCCCACCGCCAGGCTGCCCGTTTCCCGCTGCAGGCCCAGCGCGCGCGCCGCGTGGCAGGTAGCACCGGCCAGCGCTTCCTGCGGCGTCAAGCGCCACAGGGTGCACGCCATGTTCATCGCCAGCAGCAGGGACGTCATCGGCGAGGTACCCGGATTGCAATCGGTCGACACGGCCATCGGCACGCCGGCCGCGCGCAAGGCCATGACAGGAGGTTGCTGTACTTCGCGCAGAAAATAATACGCGCCCGGCAGCAGCACGGCCACCGTGCCGTGTTGCGCCATGGCGGCGATGCCATCGGCCGACAGGAACTCCAGGTGGTCGGCCGACAAGCCATCGTAGCGCGCCACCAGGGCCGCGCCGCCCAGGTCCGACAGCTGCTCCGCATGCAGTTTCACGGGCAGGTTCAGCGCCTGCGCCGCGTCAAACATGCGTTGCGTCTGCGCTGGCGTAAAGCCGATGCGCTCGCAGAAGGCGTCGACGGCATCAACCAGTCCATCGCTCGCCAGCTGGGGCAGCATCTGCCCGCACAGCAGCTCGATATATGCGTCGGCGCGGCCCGCAAATTCGGGCGGCAGCGCGTGCGCGCCAAGGAAGGTGGTGCGCACAGATACGGGCAGCTCTTGCCCTATCCTGCGCGCCACGCGCAGCATCTTCGCTTCGCTGTCCGCATCAAGGCCATAGCCGGACTTGATCTCCAGCGTGGTCACGCCTTCGGCCAGCAGCGCCAGCACGCGGGGCAGGCTTTGCCGCAGCAGTTCGTCGTCGCTGGCCGCGCGCGTGGCGCGCACGGTGGACATGATGCCGCCGCCGGCGCGGCTGATGTCTTCATAGCTGGCGCCATTCAGGCGCGCTTCGAATTCGTCGCTGCGGTTGCCCGCGTGGACGATGTGCGTGTGGCAGTCGATCAGGCCGGGCGTCAGCCAGCAGCCCTGGCCGTCAATCAGTACCGCGCCACTGGCCGGCAGTTCGTCGCCAGGGCCGAACCAGGCGATGCGGCCATCCTTGACGGCGATGGCGGCATCCAGCAGTTCGCCGTAGCCCTGCTCCATGGTGGCCAGGTGGACGTTGTGGATGACCATATCCCAGTCTTGCATGCTATGTCCTTATCAGGTGAACAGGTCGACGCGCAGCACGGCCGAACGCTGCAAGGCTTCCAGCCGCCACTCCTGCGCATCGTCGGCATCGAGCAGCAGCGCATCATGGCGGGCCAGCGCGAACTGCTGCTCGCCACCGCGCGCCAGCACGGCGCCATCGCCAGCGACGAACAGCAAAGTCATCCCGCTGCGCCGCACCAGCCTGGCGGGCGCCGTGATCTTTTCCAGCTGGTGACGGCAGCGGTCGCGCCGCGTCATCACATTGAAGTCCGTGGTGACGCCCTTGACCTGCGCATGCACGGCCGCTTCGCCGGGAAACCACAGCATGGGCTGCGCTGCATTCAACACCACCTTGCGCGCGCCATCCAGCGTCAGCTGCACGCTGTCGCCATCGACCAGCATCAGGCTGCGGTCGATGCCGGGAAAGCTGGAAAACGGCCCGTCGGCCGTGATGGTCGCCAGGCTGATGCGCCAGTCGAATGCCATCAGGCCTGCCTCGGGCGGGAAAATGGCGATTTCCATGGTGCTGCCGCCGCCGTTTTTCCACGGCGCGGCGCGCAGACATTCGTGGGCAAGGAAGGTGGCCATCAGAGCGTCCTCAGTTGCGCCAGCGTGCGCCGGTAGGCGGTGGCGATGGCGTCCTGCGCCACATGGCGTGCGCCGCGCACTTGCCACTGGCCGCCGCACAGGACGTCGCGCACCAGGTTGTCGTTGCCGCAGAACAGCACGCTGCCCAGCACATTCTCGATGGCCACGCCGCACAGGTTCACGTGCGCGTCGTCCAGCACCAGCAGGTCGGCGCGGCAGCCAGGCGCCAGTGCGCCGAGCTTGCGCCCGGCCGCCTGCGCACCCCCTTGCAGGGCCGCTTGCCACAGGTAGTCGCCCACGCGGCGTTCATTCGCCGTGGCGGCGACATTGCGCTGCTGGCGCTGCAAGCGCTGGCCATATTCGAGCCAGCGCAATTCCTCCACCGGCGACTGCGACACATGGCTGTCGCTGCCGATGCCGAAACGCCCGCCGGCGGCGATGAATTCGGCCAGCGGAAACAGGCCGTCGCCCAGGTTCGCTTCCGTCGTCGGGCACAGGCCCGCCACGGCGCCGCTGGCGGCCATCCGCGCCACCTCATCGGCCTGCACGTGCGTGGCGTGCACCAGGCACCAGCGCGCGTCGACGTCAAGGTGATCGTACAGATATTGCACCGGGCGCCGCCCGCTGACATCGAGGCACTGGCGCACCTCGCCCTGCTGCTCGGCGATGTGGATGTGGATGGGACGGCCATGCGGCAGCGCTTGCGCCACCTCGCGGATCTGCGCCACGCCGGCGGCACGCAGCGAATGCGGCGCAAAGCCCACCTCCACCTGCCCATTGCGCAGCGGCGCCAGCGCCTCGATGATGCGCAGCACGTCATCCGCACCGGTGCGGAAGCGCGCCTGTTCGGGTTTGAGGGGCTGTGCGCCGAAACCCGCATGGCTGTACAGCACGGGCAGCATGGTCATGCCGATGCCGCTGGTGCGCGCCGCAGCCAGCACCCGTTCCGCCGTTTCCGCAGGGCGCGCATACAGCGCGCCGGCCGCATCGCGCTGCAGGTAATGAAATTCGCACACGGCCGTATAGCCATGGCGCAGGCATTCGGCAAACAGCTGCGCGGCGATGCTTTCCATCTGCTCCGGCGTGATATGGCGCGCGAAACGGTACATCAGCTCGCGCCACGTCCAGAAACTGTCAGGGCCATCGCCTGCCATCTCCGTCATGCCGCCCAGCGCCCGCTGAAACGCATGCGAATGCAGGTTGACCATGCCGGGCAAGACGTACTGCGCCACTTCCGCGCCGGCGGGCGGCGCGGCGTTCTCCGTCACGGCCGTCAAATCGCCGGCCGCGTCCCATTCCAGCAGCACGTCGCGGCGCCAGCCCTGCGGCAGCAGCGCGTGGCGCGCAAACAGACGGGAACTCAACGCCGCACCCACGCCACGGCCGCTTCCATCATCTGGCGCAGCAGCGGCTGCACCTGTGCCGCCAGGTCGGGCCGGTAGCCGAAAGGCGCCGCGTCATCCATGCCAGGTTCATTCATGTACAGGCACTGGCACATCTCCAGCTGGATCGCATGCACGCGCTGCGGCGGCTGGCCGTAGTGGCGCGTGATATGGCCGCCCTTGAAGCGGCCGTTCAGCGCCACCGTGAACTGGTCCTGCGCGCGCGCGATATCGACCACGGCGGACGACAGGCCGCCATCGCAGCTGGCGCCATCGGCCGTGCCGAAGTTCAGGTCGGGCAGCTTGCCGTCGAAAAAGCGCGGCACGTGCGAGGCGATGGAATGCGCATCCCACAGCACCACGGCGCCATGCACGCGCAGCAGCCGGTCCAGCTCCGCGCGCAGCTGCCGGTGATACGGCGCCCAGTAGCGCTGCAGGCGCTGCTGCACGTCCTGCGCATCAGGTTCGCGGCCCGGCAGGTACAGCGGCTCGCGGTGGAAGGTATCGCTGGGCAGCAAGCCCGTCGTATCCTGTCCCGGATACAGATTCGTATCCTCCTGCGGGCGATTCAAGTCAATGGTGTAGCGCGACCAGCGCGCCGACAGCACGGACGCATCCATCTCGTGCAAAAAGCCATACAGTTCGCGCAAATGCCAGTCCGTATCGGCCTTGAGCAAGGCCTGCGGCGTCATGCGCGCGGCGATATCGTCGGGTATGTCGGTGCCCACGTGGGGCATCGACACCAGCAGGGGAATGCTGCCTTCATTGAAACGGAAATCCATGCTTGTCTCCTTGCGCCCGGCGCTTGCCCCAGGGCCGGCCGGGCGTCGGTTTTCTAGGCGTACAGCGGTGCGAACAGGCTCTTGCAGGTGCTGCTCAACTCACCGCGCAAGACCATCTGCTTGGCCGCTTCGATATCGGGCGCAAAGAAGCGGTCGGCGTCGAAGAACGGCACTTTCTGGCGCAGCTGGTGGTGCACATGCTCCAGGTGCGGCGAGGTTTTCAGCGGGCGGTGGAAATCGATGCCCTGCGCGGCGGCCAGCAGCTCGATGCCGACGATGACGGCCGTGTTGTGCGCCATGTCGTCCAGGCGGCGCCCGGCGAACGTGGCCATGCTTACGTGGTCTTCCTGGTTGGCGGACGTCGGCAGGCTGTCGACGCTGGCCGGATGCGCGAGCGACTTGTTTTCAGACGCCAGCGCGGCCGCCGTCACGTGGGCGATCATGAAACCGGAATTGACGCCAGGATCGCGCACCAGGAACGGCGGCAGGCCGGACAAGGTGGCGTCGATCAGCAGCGCGATGCGGCGCTCGGCCAGCGCGCCGATTTCAGCGATCGCCAGCGCCAGGGTGTCGGCCGCAAAGGCGACCGGCTCGGCATGGAAATTGCCGCCCGAGACGATCTCCGCCTGCCCGTTCGGGCCATCCTGGAAGATCAGCGGATTGTCCGTGACGGCATTGGCTTCGATCAGCAAGGTACGGCCCGCATTGCCCAGCAAATCGAGGCACGCGCCCATGACTTGCGGCTGGCAGCGCAGGCTGTACGGGTCCTGCACGCGCTCGTCGCCTTCCAGGTGCGAGGCGCGGATGGCGCTGTGCGCCACCAGCTGGCGGTACATCTGCGCGGCCAGGATCTGCCCCGGTTGTCCGCGCACCGCATGCACGCGCGCGTCGAACGGCGCATCGCTGCCCTTGGCCGCGTCGAGCGACAGCGCGCCCGTGACCATGGCCGCTTCCAGCAGGCGCTCGGCCATGAACAGGCCATGCAGCGCCAGCGCATTCGACACCTGGGTGCCGTTGATCAGCGCCAGCCCCTCTTTTGCCGCCAGCACCACGGGCGCGATGCCCGCCTGCGCCAGCGCCTGTGGCGCCGCCATCAGTTCGCCGTTCACGCGCACGTCGCCCACGCCCAGAATGGCCAGGGTCATGTGCGACAGGGGTGCCAGGTCGCCCGAGGCGCCGACGGAACCCTTGGCGGGAATGGCCGGCATGATGCCCGCGTTGTACAACGCGATCAGGGTATCGACGATCAGCGGGCGCACGCCCGAAAAGCCGCGCGCCAGGCTGCCGATCTTCATCAGCATGATCAGGCGCACGACGGCGTCCGACAGCAGTTCGCCCGTGCCGACCGAGTGCGACAAAATCAGGTTGCGCTGCAATTGTTCCAGCTTTTCATCGGGGATGCGCGTCTTGGCAAGCAGGCCGAAACCCGTGTTGATGCCGTAGGCCGCATCGCCCTTGGCGACAATGGCTTGCACGGCGGCGGCCGATGCCTCGATGACGGGATAGGCCTCGGCGGCGAGTATCAGTCTGGCCGGCGCGGCCCAGACGGCGCGCAGGTCGGCCAGGGTCATCGCGCCCGGTTTCAGGGTCCAACTTTTGGAGTGCTGTGTCATGTTTGCTTTCACTTCGTATTAAGCATCGGCAGGTTCAGATTGTTACGCTTGGCGCAGGCGGCCGCTGTTTCGTAGCCGGCATCGGCATGGCGCATCACGCCCGAGCCGCTGTCGTTGACCAGCACTCTCGCCAGGCGCTTCGCCGCCGCTTCGCTGCCGTCGGCCACGATGACCATGCCCGCATGCTGAGAATACCCCATTCCCACGCCGCCGCCGTGGTGCAGCGAGACCCAGGTGGCGCCGCCGGCCGTATTGAGCATGGCGTTCAGCAGCGGCCAGTCGGAGACGGCGTCGGTGCCATCCTTCATGCTTTCCGTTTCGCGGTTCGGGCTGGCGACGGACCCCGTGTCCAGGTGGTCGCGGCCGATGACGATGGGCGCCTTCAGTTCGCCCGTGCGCACCATCTCGTTGAAGGCCAGGCCGGCGATGTGGCGCTCGCCCAGTCCCAGCCAGCAGATGCGCGCCGGCAGGCCCTGGAAGGCGATGCGCTCGCGCGCCATGTCCAGCCAGTGGTGCACCTGCGTGTGGTGCGGGAACAGCTCCTTGATCTTCGCATCCGTTTTATAGATGTCTTCCGGATCGCCCGACAGGGCCACCCAGCGGAACGGGCCACGTCCCTCGCAGAACTGCGGGCGGATATACGCGGGCACGAAGCCGGGGAAATCGAAAGCGTTCTGCACGCCCTGGTCGAACGCCACCTGGCGGATGTTGTTGCCGTAATCGACGGTGTGCACGCCCATGGCGTGGAAATCGAGCATGGCCTGCACGTGGGCGGCGCAGGAATCGGCGGCGGCCACCGTCAGGCGCGCATGGCGCTGCGGATCCTGCTGCGCCGCCTTCCAGTCCGACACGCTCCAGCCGCGCGGCAGATAGCCGTTGACCAGGTCATGCGCGGAGGTCTGGTCTGTCACCAGGTCAGGCGCCAGGCCGCCGGCCTTGGCGCGGCGCACCAGTTCCGGCAGCACTTCGGCCGCGTTGCCCAGCAAGCCAATGGAAATGGCTTCCTTGCGTTCCGTGTGATATTTGACCAGTTCCAGGGCTTCATCCAGGCTGGCGGCCTGCTTGTCCAGGTAGCGCGTGCGCAAGCGGAAGTCGATGCTGCTTTGCTGGCATTCGATGTTCAGCGAGACGGCGCCCGCCATGGTGGCGGCCAGCGGCTGCGCGCCGCCCATGCCGCCCAGGCCCGCCGTCAGGATCCAGCGCCCGGCCCAGTCGCCGCCGAAATGCTGGCGGCCCGCTTCGGCGAAGGTTTCATACGTGCCCTGCACGATGCCCTGCGTGCCGATGTAGATCCAGCTGCCGGCCGTCATCTGGCCATACATGAACAGGCCTTGCCGATCGAGTTCGTTGAAGTGTTCCCAGTTGGCCCATTTCGGCACCAGGTTGGAATTGGCGATCAGCACGCGCGGCGCGTCCGCGTGGGTCTGGAATACGCCCACCGGCTTGCCGGACTGGATCAGCAAGGTCTGGTCGTCTTCCAGTTCGCGCAGCGAGGCGAGAATCTGGTCGAAGCAGGCCCAGTTGCGGGCCGCGCGGCCGATGCCGCCGTAGACGACCAGGTGCTGCGGATTTTCCGCCACTTCCGGGTCCAGATTGTTTTGCAACATGCGGTAGGCCGCCTCGGCCTGCCAACTCTTGCAAGCCATGACCGTGCCGCGCGGCGCGCGGATGGTACGGCTGGCATCAAAGCGTGGATCGGTGTCCATTGTGCTGTTCATGCTGTCTCCTCGTAGGGTGCGAGCGGACATGCGTGGTCCGCTCTGGTGCTCCCAGCATAGGTTGTCTATACAACCAAGTCAACAGGTTTTTCCTTGGGGTCAGACCCGCCGGGTCTGACCTCAGCCTTTATTTTTTCTCGAACACGCGCTTGCCCGCCACCCACGTCTGCAGCACCTGCGTCTTGCCGATGGCCGCTGGCACCACGGTAAACAGGTCCTGGTCGACGACGATGAAGTCCGCCCATTTGCCCGC
Source organism: Janthinobacterium sp. AD80 (assembly GCF_002878455.1). Classification (GTDB taxonomy): domain Bacteria; phylum Pseudomonadota; class Gammaproteobacteria; order Burkholderiales; family Burkholderiaceae_D; genus Janthinobacterium. The sequence continues at coordinate 7,191 of NZ_NRDQ01000160.1, read as the reverse complement.
TTCCAGCGTGCCGATGACTTTTTCCTGGTGCGCCGCCCAGGCCGCGTCGAGGGTGAAGCAGCGCAGCGCCTCGGTGATCGTCATGGCTTGCTGCGGATACCAGCCGCCGGCAGGGAATCCTTCGCTGTTTTGCCGCGTGACTGCCGCGTGGATGCCTTCGAACGGGTTCGGCGACTCGATGGGGAAGTCCGATCCGCAGGCGATGCGCGAACCTTGCTTGAGGAAGGTGCGCCACGCATATGCGCCCTTGATGCGCTCATGGCCCACGCGCTGCTCCGCCATGTTCTGGTCGGATGTGGCGTGCGTCGGCTGCATCGACGGCACGATGCCCAGCGCCTTGAAACGGGGGATGTCGCTCAGCTGCACCACCTGCGCATGCTCCATGCGGTGGCGCAGGCCCACGCTGTGGTACTGCGCGATCAAGGCCTGGTAGCCGTCGAGAATTTGATGGTTGCCCGCGTCGCCGATGGCGTGCACGTTGACCTGGTAGCCGGCGCGCATGGCTTTTTCCATCTTCGCGCGCATGGCGTCGTCTTTATAAAACAGCAGGCCGCTGGTAGAGGGATCGTCGCTGTACGGTGCCAGCAAGGCAGCGCCACGGCTGCCCAGGGCGCCGTCGGACAGCAGTTTCACGGCGCGCAAGGCGTACATATCGCGCGCATAGCTGGTCAAGGGACCATTTTTCGCCAGCGCGTCGAAGTCGTCCGTCGTATCGGCGATCATGCCGTACACGCGCACCGTCAGCTTGCCATGGTCCGCGTAGTCGCGGAACAATCGGTCCTGCATCTGGCCGATGCCCGCGTCGTGTACGCTGGTCAGGCCCGCCTGCGACAGCTGCGCCAGCGCACCATCGAGGGCGGCGCGGTTTTCCACGTCGCCCGGCTTGGGCAGCACGGCGTCCATCAAGTCCATCGCACTGTCGACCAGCACACCGGTGGCGTTGCCGTCCGCGTCGCGCGCGATCTTGCCGCCGGCCGGGTCTGGTGTGGCGCGCGTGATGCCGGCCAGCGCCAGCGCGCGGCTGTTGGCCCAGCCCGCGTGGCCATCGACCCTGCGCAGCCACACGGGCCGCGCGCTTTCCGCCGCATCGAGTTCCGCCGCTGTCGGGAAGCGCCCCAGCTTCCAGATTTCCTGGTTCCAGCCGCTGCCGATGATCCAGCTGCGTTCCGGATGGGCGCGGGCGAAGTCGCCCACGGCTTGCACGGCGGCCGGCAGCGACGCGGAACCGTACAGCATCACGCCGCTGGCGATGGTACCCAGACCAAACACGTGGCCATGCGCATCGATCAGGCCAGGCAGCACCGTCTTGCCCTGCACGTCGACATGCGTCGCGCCTTTGGCCGCCTTGCGTTTCACCTGCGCGGCGCTGCCGACGGCCAGCAGCTTGCCCGCATCGTCAAAGGCCAGCGCCGTGAAGCGCACCACCTTGCCATGTGCATCGAGCGTGTAGCCGTTGACATTGTCGATGACCGTATCGGCATGGGCGCAACCGAGGGCGCCCAGGCAGGCGAGCGTGAGCAGGGTGCGGCGCAAGGGCAGGGTCGGCATTTCCATCTCCAGGTCTTTCAGTGAATGAATGAAAAGACGAGTGTATAGAAATTGGCAAAATGGTCAATCAGGCAGCGTGCGCGTTTCCTGCTGCGGGCCGTACCATCAGCCAGTAATCGCAGCCCGTGACGGCTTCCGCGTAGCGCCCTGCCACGACAAAGCCCAGGCGGCCATAGAACGGCAGGCTGCGTTCGTTGTACGTCTCCAGGAAACACGCGGCACCGGCCGCATCGACGGCTGCCAGGCCAGGCGCCAGCACGGACGCGCCCAAGCCCTGCCCTTGCGCGGCGGGCGCGATGCCGGCGATCGACAGATACCATGCGTCCTGCAGTCCATGCGGCGCCAGCGCGTGCTCCATGTTTCCGACGATGGCCGTGAAATGGGCAAAGCCCTGCTCCCCCAGCAGCGTGCGCAAGGCGGCTTCGCGCTGCGCATACGCGGCCTGGCGCAGGGCCGCCGGCGTGCCCGTCGTCCAGATGGCGGCGCCAGCACCCGCCTCATTGCACACATCGCCGGCCAGGTCGACGCGGCCCGTCTGCCCGCCCTCGACCAGCGCCAGCGCAAAGTAGGCTTCCAGCATCGCCAGCCGCGCCGTTTCGTCGTCGCCACAGGCCACCGTGACGGTGCGGTAGAACGGGTCGCCGATCAGGGCGGCGGCCAGGCTGCGGGCGGTGCGGGAGGTGTCGGCGGGCGATGGGCTGGACATGGTTCTCTTTCTTTTTTTGGAAACGCCGGCATCTTAACGCAAGCGCACAGGCCTTGCGCCTGGCCAATACCACAGGACACCACGGGCTGGCACTGGTATTTCATGTGGAGCGCCATGGCCGAGCATCATGTCGCGCGACCTTACCTGGCCCCGTCCTCCGGCTTGTGCGCCGGCGCCCTGAACCAGTCCTCCGGCGGCACCACGTGCAATTCTTTCGGGTCATCGATGTAGTGCGGCGAGGTGATTTGCACGTCGAATTCGTTGAAGACATCGATGATGTTCTGGTGCAGCCGGTTCAGCACTTCGGCGCGCTGGCGCGGGACTTCGGCGCTGGCGTAGGCGACGAGGCGGTATTGCACGTAGTAATCCTGCAGGGCCAGCTGCATCACGTACGGTTTTGGCGAAGTGGACAGTTCCACGGTGCGCGAGGCCGCCAGTTCCAGCATGGCGTGCACTTGCCGCCAGGGCGTGGCGTAGCCGATGGTGACGGTGGAGTCGAGCACGAAGCCCCCGCCGGGCTGGGCGCGCGAATAGTTCTTGGTCGTTTGCGACATGACCCAGGCGTTCGGCAAGGCGACTTCCTCACCGAGACCCGTGCGCAGGCGCGTCTCGAACATGCCGACATCGACCACCGTGCCTTCGCTGTCGCCCACGCGCACATATTCGCCCTTGCGCAGGGCGCGCGTGTACATGAGGATCAGGCCGCTGGCGCCCTGGCCGACGATGCTCGACGCGCCGATCGACACCATCAGGCCCACCAGCACGGACAGGCCCTGGAAGGCGGCCGTGTGCGAGCCGGGCAGGTAGGGATACGCCATGGCCAGGGCGAACAGCCAGATCACCACGCTGGCGATGCGGCGCGTCGGCAGGGCCGTGTCCTTGTCGAGCCAGCCGATCTGCAATTCGCCGCTTTCCACGCGCTTGAACAGCGAGGCGGCCGTGGCGGCGATCAGGCGCGCGATGGCGAAGATCACGCACACCAGCACCAGCCCCGGCAAGGCGCCGATGATGGCGTGGACAACGTCGGCGGCCACGTCGAACAGGTAGCCGCTCAGGCTTTCGCCCCACGAGCGCGTGTACGGCAAGCGGCCCAGCACGAAAGCGGCCCACAGATACGTGGCCATCAGGCGCAAGCCCCACAGCACGGCGCTCAGCAGCTGATACGCGAAGGCGATGTAGTGCTCGGCATCGAGCACGCGCACGTTTTTCAGGCGCACGTCGCGCAGGCGCGAGGCCAGCAGGATGCCGCTGCGGCGCTTGGCCCAGCGGTAAAAGCGCGTCAGGCCCATCCACACCAGCCAGAACACCAGGGTGGCGACCGCGCACACGGCGGCGGCGATGGCCAGGTAGCGCCAGCTGCTCTGCTCGCGGTAATCCAGCACGGCCTTGCGCAATTCCTCGGCCGCCACTTTTGCCACGCTTTCCGTCGTGTCGCCGGCCAGCAGGTTGACGTCTCCAGGGACGACGACAAACAGCTGCACGCCGTCGAGCAGCACTTGCGTCCCCTCGGGAATCAGGCGCGTGCCCGCCTGCAGGGGGCCGTTCTTCGCCAGCACGCTTTCCAGGCGGCGCTGCGCGCCAATGGCGCGCTCGTCGGGCGGATATCCGGCCAGCGCGGCGCGAAAGACGAACACCTTGCGGTTGGCAAACATCAGCGGCGCCGACTTGACCATGCCGGCGTTCACGGGCGCCATGGCGGCGGCCGCCTCCGATACCAGCGACGGCGAAGCAGCGTCGTCAGCCGCCTGGGCGCCGGGCAGCAGGAAGAGGGTCAACAGGCATAACAGGCGGAAAAACGCGGACATGGCGGCGATCAAAGGGACGGAGAGTAGCCATCATGCCATGTAATCCTGGAAACTCAAGCGTCACACGTACTGCTCAGCTCGCATCATGAAAAATGATGCCCAGGGTGTGGCGCATCCCGGAACGCAGGCGCGATACGCCATGGCGCATGTTCACCCGGTAACTGCCGCGCGTGCCATTGACGGGCCGCAGGGCCACGGGAAAGAGGACGGCATCGCCCTGCGCCAGCGGCACCACTTCCACGCGCGACTGCATGCGCGGGCGCTGCTCCGTCAGCACGAATTCGCCACCCGTGAAATCGACTTGCGGGCGCGACAGCAAGATGGCCAGCTGCAGCGGGAACACGTGCTCGCCATACAGGTCCTGGTGCAGGCAGTTGTAATCGCCTTCGCGGTAGCGCAGCAGCAAAGGCGTGGGCCGCGCCTGGCCGGCCAGGTGGCAGCGCGCCAGAAAGTCCGCGTGGCCCAGCGGAAATCGGCTGTCGAGTCCCATGCTGGCGTGCCAGCGGTTGGCAATCGCCGCCAGGGGCGGATACAACTGCGCGCGCAACGCGGCCACCGGCGCCGGCAGCGGATAGGCCCAGTACTGGTACTCGCCCTGGCCAAAGCCGTGGCGCTGCATCACCACCTTGCTGCGAAAATGCGCTGCCTCGTCGTATTGCGCCGCCAGCGCGGCGCAGGCATCCGCATCAAGCAAGCCCGGCAGGACGGCGCAGCCGTGGGCGTTCAGCGCCTCTTCAATCGTCTGCCAGTCCAGCGCCATCATGCTTTTCCCTCGCGTTCGAGCAGCGCCTGCTTGCGCTCCACGCCCCAGCGGTAGCCGGACAAGGCGCCATCGTTGCGCACCACGCGGTGGCAGGGAATGGCGACGGCCAGGGCATTGGCGGCGCAGGCGCCCGCCACGGCCCGTGCGCCATGGGGCGCGCCGATGCGGCGGGCCAGCTCGGTGTAGCTGACGGTGCTGCCGGCGGGAATCTCACGCAAGGCTTGCCACACGCGCTGCTGGAAGACGGTGCCGCGCACGTCGAGCGGCAAGTCCAGGCCCAGGCCGGGCGCCTCGACCAGGCCCACCACTTGCGCCACCGTCTGTTCGTAATCGGCTTGCGCGCCGCGCAGTTCGGCGCGGGGAAAGCGGTCCTGCAAGTCGCGCAGCAGCACGGCCGGATCGTCATCGATGAGGATGGCGCAAATGCCCTTGTCCGTGCTGGCCACGAGGATGGCGCCCAGCGAGCAGGCACCAATCGCAAAACGGATCACGGCGCCGCTGCCGCCAGCGCGGAAGGCGCCCGGCGTCATGCCCAGCAAGCCGGGCGTGGCCGCATAGAAACGCCCGCTGGAATTGAAGCCGGCCGCGTACAGGGCCTCGGTGACGTTGCCATCCTGCGCCAGGCTGGCCTTCAGGCGCTCGCCGCGCCGCGCCGCCGCGTAGGCTTTGGGCGTGATGCCCGTGTGCGCCTTGAAGACGCGGTGAAAGTGAAAACGGCTCAGGCCGGCTGCCTGCGCCAGCGCATCAAGCTCGGGCAGCTCGTCGCTGGTGTCGATCAGGCGGCAGATGTCGGCCACGATGGCCGCCTGGCGCTGGGCCAGCGGCGGCAGGTTGGGCTTGCAGCGCAGGCAGGGGCGGAAACCGGCCGCCTCCGCCTGCTCGCAGCTGGCGTGGAAGGCCACGTTGCGGCGCAAGGCGGGGCGCGCCGCGCAGGACGGACGGCAATACACGCCCGTCGTGCGCACGGAATAGTAAAAGACGCCGTCGGCGTCGGGCGCGCGGCGCTGCAGGGCGTCCCAGCGCTCGTCATCGGTAGTGTAAGAATGATGCATGTCGGACTCCGTGCTTGTGATTGGCAAGTATCCAGCATAGCCAGCGCCGGGACGCGCCACACTCCGGCGCTTGCTTTTGAATTCAAAAAAGGCTGGCGGCGCCCGCCTTGCTCGGTGCTAAAATCGTCCATCGCGCCTCCGCCCGGCGGCGCGCCCAGCCCGCGCTTCGGAGAAACCGCATTGGACGATCACAATACACAAGAAAATACGCCCATTTTCCAGCGCATCAAGGATTTTCTGCTGGCCGGCATCGCCGCCGGACGCTGGAAAGAAGGCGACGTGATTCCCTCCGAACAAGCCTTGGTGAAACAATTCGGCGTCTCGCGCATGACGGTCAACCGCGCCGTGCGCGAACTGACGAGCGAACAGGTGCTGACGCGGCGCCAGGGTTCCGGCACCTATGTGGCGCAGCAAAAATACCAGGCGACCCTGCTGGAAATCAAGAGTATCGCCGACGAGGTGCGCGCGCGCGGGCACATCCACCGCAGCAGCTTGCAATTGCTCGAACGCACCAAGGCCTCTGACTTGCTGGCCAAGCAATTCGGCCTGGCGCCGGAACAGCCGCTGTTCCACTCGCTGATCGTGCACTTTGAAAACGGCGTGCCGATCCAGGTGGAAGACCGCTGGGTCAATCCCCAGTGCGCGCCCGACTACATGACGCAGGACTTTTCCAGCATCACGCCGAACGAATACCTGATGGCCGCCGCGCCCCTGCAAGGCGCCACCTACAGCATCGAAGCGCTGTCGGCGCCGCGCGACATCGCCGAAATGCTGGCCATCGACACGAAACAGGCCTGCCTGGTGCTGCGCCGCCAGACGCGCTCGGGCGGCAAGATCGCCTCGATCGCCACCATGTGGCACCCGGGACACCGCTATCAGTTCGCCGGCAGCTTTGCCTGAGACCGGACACGCTGATTCCGTAGCATGATTTCGCGCGAAATTTCTCACGAATTCTCACAAAGACGTGAAAAAACATAGCGCCGTGCGCTAAAAAAAGCCGCGTTTTTGCCGTTTCCGAACTTAACCACTCCGAGTAAATATTCGATGCTATAGTTGCCGCCAGAAAAGCGCGGCAAGCGTCAAATTGCGCGCGCATCCTGTATGCCAGCCGGTCCAATCACGCCCCAGAAAGGGATGCATTTGTCGTATTGCAGCCACACGAGTTTCAGCGCACCACGCCGCCGGCGCCTTGCGCTGCGCCGGCTCGCTCGTACGATGCTGGCCGCAGGCTTGGGGCTGCCGCTTCCCGCACTGGCGCTGACGGCGCCCGTGGGGGCCAACTCGCTGCTGTGGCCGTATGCGGCCGCCAGTGCCACG
>NZ_NRDQ01000016.1 GCF_002878455.1 Janthinobacterium sp. AD80 | reverse complement strand
GGCAACGGCGCAGGCCGCGCACGTGGACGCGCAAGCGGCAGCGGCGCGGCTGCTGGCGCTGCGCCCGGAAGGCGATGCCTGCCGGGCGGCGGAAGCGCTGATCGCCAGCGAAATGCCATGAAGCCAGCCTTTCAAAGGGCTGGGAAGCCTGCAAGTCGCGTAGTGAGTTTACTGCTGGCTACCTGCGTGAGCGGCTGCGCTGCATGTTTGCCCGCGCCAAAAGTGGAGGCGGTGCCGGTGGGCGTGCCGTGCGTGGCCACGCGTCCCGTGTCGCCGGCATTGCCGACCGTGCCAGCCCATGGCATTTTCGAGCAGGCGCAAGCGTTGCTGGCGCGCGAGCAATTGCGTGCCGCCTATGCGCGGCAGCTGGAAATGCTGCTCGATGCCTGTTCCCCTGACTAGTCCATGTCAGCGAAGTTGGGGGACAGGCCTGGGCTTCGGCCAGTTGCCAGTGGTGGTTCCAACGCCACTGGCAGCGCCCCACCGTCATCGTCAGCGCCAGCGCAGTTTGCCGCCTTCTGGTGCGCAGCCACGCAGGCATGCGAGAAAACAGTGCATGCGCCGCCCGATTTCGACAACATTGGCAGTTTTCGGCACAATTTCTGTATACAATCAGCTGGCACGATGCGTGCATGGCTAGCCTTGGGCATTTTCCCCTTCCAAGGAGCTTCGCATGCATCCGTCGCCGCCGTTGTGTTCTTGCTGTCCCGTTTCTCTCTTGCCTTTCCCTTGCCTGCGCGCCCATCCGGGTGGCGGAAGCCCTGGAACTGGAGCGTAAATGGCCTCTCCCCGTTTGAAATCCATCCACCGCGGCGTGCCTGGCGACGTACCTGCCGCACCATCTCCCGTCGATGAAATACTGCCTGCCGGAAAACTGTTCACCTTGGGCTTGCAGCATGTGCTGGTCATGTATGCGGGCGCCATCGCCGTGCCGCTGATTGTCGGCCGGGCCCTCAAGCTGCCGCCGGAGCAGGTGGCGGCGCTGATCAGTGCCGACCTGTTCTGCTGCGGCCTGGTGACGTTGATACAGTCCCTGGGATTGGGAAAATATTTCGGCATCCGCCTGCCCGTGATGATGGGCGTCACCTTTGCCGCCGTCAGCCCCATGCTGGCCATGGCGAATAATCCGTCCCTGGGCATCACCGGCATCTTTGGCGCCGTGATCGGCGCCGGTGTCGTTTCCATGCTGATCGCGCCCTTCATCAGCCGGCTGCTGGCGCTGTTTCCACCCGTGGTAACGGGCAGCATCATCGCCGTCATCGGCGTGTCCCTGATGCGCGTGGGCGTGAACTGGGCCATGGGCGGGCCGCCTGCCATGGCGCAGATCGCCGACCCGGTTTTCGTCAAGATGGCCGCTGCCGCCACGGCGGCCGGCCTGCCCGCGCCTGCGGGCCCCGTGCCGATGATCGCCAATCCCGGTTATGGCGCACTGGACAACATGGGCATCGCGTTCTTCGTGCTGGCCGTCATCTTGCTGGTGGCGAAGTATGGACGGGGTTTCCTGTCGAATATCGCCGTCCTGATCGGCATCATCGCCGGCACGGCGTTGGCGTTCGCGCTGGGCAAGGCCGATTTCGCCAAGGTAGCCAGCGCCAAGATGTTTGCCGTCGTCACGCCGTTCCAGTTCGGCATGCCGACCTTCGACCTGATCGCCATCATCACCATGAGCCTGGTGATGATCGTCGTCATGATCGAGTCGCTGGGCATGTTTCTGGCGCTGGGCGAGATGACGGACAAGCGCATCACGCAGGCCGACATCAGCCGCGGCCTGCGTGTCGACGGCCTGGGCACCTTGATCGGCGGCATCTTCAATACCTTTCCCTACACCTCGTTCTCGCAAAACGTGGGCCTGGTGGGCGTGACGGGCGTGCGCAGCCGCTGGGTCTGCGTCGCGGCCGGCATCATCCTGCTGGTCATGGGCATGATCCCGAAGATTGCGCAGACGGCAGAAGCCGTGCCCGCCTTTGTGCTGGGAGGGGCAGGGCTGGTGATGTTCGGCATGGTGGCCGCCACCGGCATCCGCATCCTGGCCGGCGTCGACTACAAGAGCAACCGCAACAACCTGTTCATCGTGGCCCTGTCGATCGGCTTCGGCATGCTGCCACTGGTGGCGGAACAGTATGCGCAGCATATGCCGAAGGCCCTGTCGCCGCTGCTGCACAGCGGCATCCTGCTGGCCGCCATCGTGGCCGTGCTGCTCAATTTGTTCTTCAATGGACTGGCGTCCAAGGACGATGCGCAGCGGCAGGCGCGCGAAAATAGCCACGGCAGCGATTAAGCTGAGGAAATCGTGCGCAGGCGCCGTGGCAATGGCGCCTGCCACTGCCGTTCAGCGGCGTCCCAGCACCCTGAGCACCACGCCATTGCGCCCCGCATCCTTGGCCAGGTACAGCGCGGCATCGGCCACGCGCAGCAGGGCGTCCGGGTCGGCGGCGCCCGGCGCCGGCTGGACCGCGATGCCAACGCTGATCGTCACCTGCTGCGCCTCCGCGCTGGCGTGTGCGATGTGCAGTTCTTCGATGGCGTACCGCAGCGCTTCGCCGATCTGGCGCGCCTCGTCCGCGCCCGTGTTCGGCAGCACGATCGAAAACTCCTCGCCGCCGTAGCGCGCCGTCAGGTCGCTGGCGCGCCGCATGCCGGCGACCAGCGCCTGCGCAACACGGATCAGGCATGCGTCGCCGGCCTGATGACCGTAACGGTCGTTGAACAGCTTGAAATGGTCGACATCGAGCATGATGACGGCAAGCGGCTGGCTCACCCGCGTGGCGCGCGCGCATTCCGTGCGCAGCACATCGTCGAAATGGCGCCGGTTGGCCAGGCCGGTCAGGCCGTCGGTGATGGACAGCGTCGCCAGTTTTCGGTTGGCGTCTTCCAGCTGTTCCGTGCGTTCGGCAACGCGCCGTTCCAGGCTGTCATGCAGCCTGGCGCTGGAGATCGAAATCATCGCCTGCGCGCCGAGCATGCGCAGGAACGCCACGCGTTCTTCCGTAAACGAGGCGTCGGCCAGCCGGTTCTCGAAGTACAAAATGCCATCGACCTGGCCGCCGTGGCGGATCGGCAGGCACATGACGGCACGCGGCCGCTGCAACTGCACGTACGGGTCGTCGGCAAAGCGCGCCGTGCCGGTGAGGCTGTCTTCGATCACCTCGGCGCCGGTGCGGATGACGTAGCGCAGCAGCGACAGTGGGAACTGCGCGTCGCTGGCGGCATGCAGGTCGAGCTGGCGCGATTGCAGCACCGTGGCGGCAGCGCCGTCGCCATCGATACTCGCCTCCAGCCGGTAGGCGCCTTCGGACAGGAGCAGCAGGCGGGCGACCTGCGCACCGGCGTTTTCGCAGACGATGGCGATCAGGCGTGTCAGCACGTTGCGCAGGCCGACTTCGTTCGACAGGATCTGCGCCGCCTTCAGCAGCGACACCAGGTCGAGCGCGGCGCTGGCGCGCGCCTGGGAGCCGGATGGCGGCTGCGTGCCGCGGCCATCACCCTTGGCCAGCAGCGTGGCGTGGCGCACCCGCAGTTGCGCCACTTTGCCGTCCGCGCCCCACTGGCCGTAAAGGGCTATGGCGTCCTGGAGGAAGACGTTGGCCACGCGCGGCTGTTGCTGCTCGTGCCAGCATTCGCCGCACAGTTCATTGACCAGCGCTTGCACGTTGACGTAGCCTGCCTGGGCGGCGGCGTCGTTCGCCTGCTGGTAATAACGCATGGCCAGCCGCAGATCGTCCCGGTAGCGCGCCATCTCGGCCTGCACCAGCAGATGTTTGGCGTCGCTGTTGTCCGAACCCTGACTGGCCCATGTGGCGAGATTTGCCTGCAGCGTGCCGATCACCTCCAGCACGGCGCGCGCATCGGGGCGTGCAGGCGCGCGCCGCAGCGCACGCAGCCATATCAGCGCGGCGTAGAAGGTCGATTCCACCACCTTGGCCTGGCCGCGCATGATCTGGGTGACAAGACCAAGCTGGCTTGCCAGCGTCTCGGCGTCGGCAGTGTCGAACAGCCAGGCGTTGCGCAGCTTGCCTTGCAGGAAGTAGGCGCGGTACAGCTGCGAGCCGCCATATTGATCGAGGAAATGCGCCTCGCTGAATGCGGCGTCATCGTAGTTGTCGTGGCAGGGGAGTTGCCCCATCAGGGCCTTGATCGGCTGGACCGCGGCGGCGACGCAGCAATCGGCCATCGCCTGCTGGCCGTTGGCGCGCATCAGCGCCAGGTCGTGTCCGATGTCGCGCAGCAGTTGCGGCAGGTAGTCGCCGAGGATGATCCGTTCAGTCGCGCGCACGGCCACCACCACGCCGACCTGCACGTAGTCGGCGATTTCCAGCGCCCAGCCAAAGGCTTCGTCGTACAGCGCGTCGGAGCGGCGCAGCGGGTGTGTCCAGTGGTTGCTCAGCGCGCCGAACATCAGGCCCGTGAGAGTGCGCGTCTGCAGATTGGCGCGGCGCCTGGCCAGCGTCATCGCCATCGCGCCGAAGTCGTAGCCGCGCGCGACCTCGCCGTGATACACGGCCAGCATCGTTGCGTAGCCGATATAGGCGACCGCGCTGAAATCGCTGTTCCCCCGCTGCATGGACAAGCGCGTCATCGACACCACCATCAGCGCGCTCAGATCCTGCTGGCCGGCGTAGTAGCTGGCCATCCACAGCCCCTGCATCATCTGCATCGCGGCCACCGCGCCCGGATCGCGCATGTCGTCCGCCGCCAGCAAGGCGTCGGGCGCATGCGCGACGTCGAGCCGCGCGATGTCGGAGAGAATCTCCTCGAAGCGCGCTTTCATATCCGGGATGTCGTGCGGGATGTCGATGCCCAGCTGCGCCAGGCCTTCGCGCTGCACGGCGATGGCGTCGAGCAGGCGGCCCTGCAATTGATACTGGTGCGCCTGGATGGCAATGCAGCGCACCTGCGGCAGCGGCCCCGTGGCGTGCGCGCGCAGCAGTGGATAAATCGCCTCGGCGGCATCGAACTGGCCGCACAGGTAGGCCGCTTCGGCCGCGCCCAGCTGCAGGTCGAGCCAGAGGCTGGCATGGGTTTGCCAGGCTTTTGCCGGCAGCAGATCGCGGCCCGTTTGCATGTGCTCGAGGGTGGCCTGGAACGCGGCGCAGCGCCGTGCCTTTTCACCGGCGCGCAGATTCAGTGCCGCCAGCCGCACCCGCTCGTCCGCATCGCCGATCAGCGCGCGGCCGGCGTTGAGCTGCTCGACGAGTTCAAACAGCGTCTCGTCCTGCCGCTCTTGCGCAGCATGCAGCAGCACGCGGCCGATGCGCAGGTGGCTGGCCGCGCGCGCATCGGCATCGGCGACCATATAGGCCGCCTGCTGCACCCGGTCGTGCAGGAAGCGGTAATCGATGCCGCTAGCGCCCGCACCGGTATCGCCGTTGACATATTTATAGCGTTCATCAAGTGGCTGGATCAGGCCCGCACTGAGCGCCGGCCACAGGTCCTGCTGCGTGTGCCAGGGCGTACGCTCCACGGCCAGCGCCAGTGTGTCGAGCGTGAAGCGGTTGCCGCACGAGGCGGCCAGTTGCAGCAGATGCTGCGTCGCTGCGGGCAGGTGGCGGATTTTTTCCAGCAGCACGTCGGCCACATTGTCCGTGTACCTGGCCTGTTCGATCGCCGGCAGGTCCCAGTCCCAGCGATCGTCGGCCGTCCGGTAGCGCAGATGGCCGTGCTCATTGAGCGCAGCGAGGAACTGGTTGAGGAAGAATGGATTGCCTGCCGTCTTGCGGCAGCACACGCGCGTCAGTGGCGCGCATTGCGGAATGGGCACGCGCACGGTGGCAGATACCATCTGCGCTACCTGCGGCTCGGTCAATGCCTGCAGTGTGAGCGTGGACAGGCGCACGCCGCGCGCGCACAGCTTGTCGCGCAGCGCGACGAGCGGGTGTCCGGCGCCGACTTCGTTGTCGCGGTAGGCGCCGATAAGCAGCATGCTGCAATGGTCGCAGGAGACCATCAGCAGTTCGATCATATGCAGCGTGGCCGCATCTGCCCATTGCAAGTCGTCGAGGAAGAGCACCATCGGCTGCCCGCCAGCGGCGAAAACGGCGACGAAGCGCGAAAATACCCGGTCCAGGCGCAATTGCGCCTGCTCCGGCGCCGAAGCGGGGGCCGCCTCAGTGGGGCCGACGACCAATGCCAGCTGGGGAATCAGGTCGACGATCACGCCCATGCCGCTGCCCAGGGCCGCATGCAGTTTGACGGCCCACTGGCGCAGCGTTTCTTCAGGTTGGCCAAGCAGCTGGCGCACCAGTCCCTGGAAGGCCTGGATCAATGGCGCATACGGGACGTCGCGCTGCAGCTGGTCAAATTTGCCTGCCAAAAAACAGCCGCGCCGGGCAATGATGGGTTTTTGTACTTCGTTCACCACCGCCGATTTGCCGATGCCCGAATGGCCGGCCACCAGCAGCATTTCGCAGCTGCCCGAGGCACTGCGTTCAAACGCGGCCAGCAGCGTGGCGATGGCCTCTTCACGGCCGTGCAGCGTTTGCGGCAAGAGAAAGCGGCCGTTGTGCCGGGACAGCTTGCGTGCCTGCGCCGGCCCGGCCGCGCGGCAAGCAGCAAGATCGCTGCGCAGCCCCGGCAAGCTCTGGTAGCGCTGATCGGCATTTTTTTCCAGCAGCCGCTGGATGATCGGCAGCAGCTGGCCGGGCAGGGCTGCCAGCGCCGGGTGCGACCAGTCAGGCGTGCGCGCAATGTGGCAATGCACGAGCTCCATCTCGTCGTCCGCCTCGAACGGCGCCTGGCCGGTCAGCAGTTCGTAGAAGGTGGCGCCCAGCGCATAGAAGTCGGCACGGTAATCGACGCGCCGGTTCATGCGCCCCGTCTGCTCCGGCGCCATGTAGCGCAGCGTGCCTTCCAGTTGGCGCGGATTGACGATGCCATGGCTCTCGGACGGCAGTTCGCAGGCGATGCCGAAATCGATCAGCTGCAGCAGGCGCCGTTCGCCATTCCACACCAGGTTCGACGGATTGATGTCCTTGTGGATCACGCCCTGCCGATGCACCTCTTCCAGCGCGCTGCACAGTTGCGGCGCGATGTCGAAAAAATCCTCCAGCGCCATGGCCGTTTCGGACAGCGTCCGGCGCGCCGCCACCCGCGTGCGCAGCACATGGTCAAGCGCAAGGCCGCCGGCATCTTCCATCATCATTGTCCAGCACCCGGCATGCAGCTGCAGCGCTAGCGGCTGCGCCACGCCAGGATGGCGGCATCGGCGCGCGATCGCATATTCACGCTTGAACTGCGCCACTTGCTGAAACGAGGGGAACTGCTGATTGGGCATCTTGACGACCAGCGCCGTGCCATTGGCCGCCCTGGCGCGGTACACCCGGGAGCGTGAGCCGCTGTGCAGCTGTTTGATGATTTCGTGGTCGAAAAGGGCGCTCATGGGCTGGGCATGCGTTACACAGACGGTTGCGAGGGCCTTGAGGCGTTGATTGCGTGGAGTTACTTGGTTGCAAGTATTATATCAGCAGGGAGTCGTGGAAGCCTAGGCGCTGATGGTGACGGTGGCGCAAATGCCCATTGCGTGGCGCTTTGCAGCAGCCGGTAGATCAGTCATGACGCTCAGATCGCCCGGTCGTGCCGCGCCATGGCGCCGTCAGGGCAATGCGTGGCAGCGCGGCGCGCGAAAATAGCCACGGCAGCGAGCGACGGCGATATGTCAATTGCCGAGCAGGATGGTGTAAGCGCCATCACTTGTGCTAGAATCTCGCCGCGCTGCCCGGATGGTGAAACTGGTAGACACTGGAGACTTAAAATCTCCCGCCTGTAAGGGCGTGCCGGTTCGATTCCGGCTCCGGGCACCAAGCGCGCATCCAGATTGCAATGATCATGGCCACTTTTTCAAGTGGCTATTTTTTTGCGTGTCAGCGGCCTTGCCGCGAAATTCACCGGTGTCTGCCTGTATTCCTGGCCGCCATTTCCGGCGGCGCGCGGAGCGCTGCATCACGTCTGCTGGCAGCACGGACGAGCTGTTTGCGCTGTGCCGTAACGTATCGATTTTGATGCGATCTGCCGCCGAAATATTTCCATGTCGGGAGCGAAAAATTGCCCGACCGGCGATGTTGATTTACATCAATATTAAATGTTCGCTGCGTGACAAAGCGTGTGTATGCACAAAAACTCAGGTGCTATATTGAGTTGCGTGTTAGCCAAACAGCCAAGCACGGCTTTCAATTTTAAGTGTTATTAGAATTGCGGAGTCACGGCTTTTCCAACCCTTGAACAACGTTTTTTCCGAACAGTTACTCGTACGGTGCCTTCGTTCGCCCCTACGCCGCAGACAGGAGCGCCAACGGCCAATGCATGGGGGCTGACAGGGGGATGAGCAGCAATTCCTTAGCATGTAATTCGACAAGATGACGAACTGGTTTGTGCAGATTCTTTCTAAACATTTTATGGAGAAATCGAACATGAGTACGTATCTCGACTTGCAGAATGGTTTTTATAACGCTTTCAGCCAAGGCCTGGGTTTTGCCCCTGGCATCCCGTTTCAAATGGTGCAGCCATCGCCGCCGCTGGTTGACGGTGCGAAATCCGATCAGATGCTGTGGAATTACTTCAATAATATTCCGCCATATTCCTTGACTCAAAACTATATCGCCAGCGGCGGCAACCAGTTCACTTCCGACTACAGTGGCCTGTTTTCAGCCCTGCAGGGGGCACCCAACAGCTTTGAACAGGACATCGGACCCAAGTGCAATACGGCCTGGAACGCCTACACGGCCGTGTTGCCGATTACAACGCCGCTGTCGCAATTTCCCGTCATCTTCCGCAGCTGGGCCATGCGCAATGGCTATTCCAGCGTGGCCAATGTGGGCGCCTCCGATCTGGCGCAGCTGCTGCTCGATCCGATCAGCAGCGCGCAGATGGCGCTGATGCTCTACAAGCCTAACGGCGCAAATACGCCGACCTGGGACGTCGGTTTTGCCGACATGACGCAGCAGTTGAGCGTGGCGCCTACGCGCAAATTCCTGCTGAACAGCTCGACGATGAATTCGGATGTTTCCAACAGCTGGAGCAAAAGTTCGAACAGCGGCTTCTTCGGTTTGTGGGGCGGCAGCAGCAGTTCCTCGTCGCAAAGTGCGACCTTCGCCGCGAGCGGCGTCACCGTCGATGCCAGCTTTGACCATGTGATGCAATTTAGCGCCGTGCCGGGCGACTGGTACAACTCGTCGGCCATGAGCCTGGCCTTCTCGAACAAGGACGGCGCACCGTGGGATAGTTCCAAGCCCATCAATTGGAACAATACCTTCGGCCAGAACGGCAACATGCAGCGCTTCGCCGCCAACCTGGTCATTGCTTCCGGCATGAAGGTGCTCGTGACCTCCGCCGCCAGTTTCAGCAAGGATGACCAGACGGCGATCAACAACAACTCCGGTGCGGGCATGTGGCCTTTCTACAATACCAACTCGTCCTCGGGTTCCAGCACCGATGTCACCTTCAACAACCAGGGCAACATGACGGTGACCATCACCAGCCTGCCGAATGTGCCGATCGTGCTCGGCGTCATTGTCGAACCTGCCGCCGTCTTTGTCGGCCAGGAAGGCGCGCAAGCGTACAAGCAGCATCTGGCCCGCCTGCTCAAGGCTTGATCCACGTTTCACCCGGTGTTTCCCGCAAGGAGATTGCCGGGTGCCTGGATGCCCGCGGCCGCGTCTGGCCGCCGCGGGCAGTCCTCTTCTTTGCTGGAAGCCGTGCCATGACTACTCCGAATTTACCATTGCCACAGTCTCCGATGTGCCAGCTTCAGGGACGCTGGTACCAGCGGGCCGCCGTGTGCCTGCGGCAAAATGCGCCGCTGTTTCAGCTTGCCCAGCCTGCGCATCCGGTGGCAAGCGACACCCAGCTATGGGCTTGCCTCAATACCGTTCCGCCGCATACCGAGACGTTCAATTCGGTGTTGCGGCGCGCGGAGCCTTTTTTTGATGAATACGCCAGCATTGTCGGCCAGTTCAGTTTTCCCGCATCGCAGTTCGCCAGCGATATCGGCCAGGCCAATTACACTGCCTGGAACGCCTATGTGAACGGCTTGACGCCGCCACCGACGCCGCAGCAATTGCCGGCGTTGTTTCATATGTGGGCCATCCGCAACGGCGCCGGCGCCGTTGCCGCGAAGGGCGTGGCCGACTTGACGGTGATGGCCATGTGTAATACCGCAAAGCAGGCGCTGGAACCCTACCAGGGGAGCCATCCACTGCCCGTCGACTACATGGAAGGCATCGACGAAGTGCGTCAGCTGCTGGCCTATGCGCCCGCTGCGCAGATCGATTTTGACGGCAGCGCGCCACCGCCGTCGATGCCCGCCTGGTCGCGCGACAGCGACGACTATCTGTTCGGCCTGTGGCGTGGCAATGATCCCCGTTCGCGTATCAGCCAGCTTTTTTCCCGTTCCAACGTCACCGTGCAAGCGGATTTCGGCGCGCACCTGCAATGGACGTCGCCCGCAGGCGCCTGGTATGACTCGGCGCTGCTGCAAAACGCCTATGCGAACACGGCGTCGCCGCCATGGACCGAAGGCGGAACGCCGGGCTGGGGCGATATGTTTGGTCCGTTCGGCGCACTACGGCGCGCCGTGGCCAACCTGACGATCGTCGATGCCATGCATTGCGTCGTCGAGTGCGATGCGCATTTCAATTGGCAGGACCAGCTGCGCATCGCCTTCAATGTTGCCCGCGGAACCTGGCCATTCTTTCAGCCGGCGGGTGCTGGCGTCAGCACCACGGCGACGTTTGACAGCCATGGCCGCCTGAAGCTGGAGACGCATACGCAGGCAGGCAGCCCGATCGTGATCGCTGCGAATGTGCTGGATATTTCCGCTTTCCTGGGTCTGGGCGGGCAGTCTGAATAGCAAGCCGTTGTTTGGCTTGTGCTGAACGCGTCCGGAAATGCCTGTGCAGGCAGGCGCATGGGGGATGCGCACAGGCAAGCGGTTGCGCCGCGAGTTGCCCATGCGACGCAGTGCAAACACTGCCTTCGATGGGCGACTCGCGGCGTACCGCTCAGGACTGCGGGAACGTGTCAGAACGTCGCCTTGAACTGCACCCCATACGTGCGCGGCTCGTTGACGATGCCGGTCAGGTTGTCGAAATCAATTGCGCCCAGCGACTGGATCTGGTTGGTGATGTTGCGGCCGTAGGCGGCGATTTCGTATTTGTCCCATTTGTAGCCAAAGCGCAGGCCGCCTTCCAGCAATTCCTTGGCCTTGTATTCCTTCGCTTGGTACAGGAAGAAATTGTAGCTGGTGCGGTAGGACCAGTCCGTGTAGGCGAAGAATTCGCCGTTGGCCACGGGGATACTGTACTTCAGGGTGAAGTTGCCTTGCCATTCCGGCGCGCGCGGCAGCGGGTTGCCGTCGATGTAGGCCGTGCCTTTGAACGGGCCCAGCGGGTCGGTGACGGTGCAGCCGCTGGCCGGGTTGTTCTGCGCATTGCCGCAGCTTTGCACGAACAGGCTCTTGTCCTTGATTTCCGTGTGGTTGTAGCTGCCGCCAAGGGTCATGCTGAGCGAGTCGCTGAGGTTGGCCTGGAAGTCCAGTTCCACGCCCTGGCCCACGGCCTTGTCGGCGTTGATCAACTGGTTCATGTTGACGGCGCCGCTGCCGGCCGTCAATTGCTTGTCTTTTACCCTGTACTGGAACACGGCCAGGCTGAGGCGGGCGCGCTTGTCGAACAGGTCTTGCTTGATGCCCGCTTCGACGGACAGCACTTTTTCGGCGCCGGCAAAGGAAGGGCGGTCGGCCAGGCCGTTCAGGCGGCCCTGCATCGACGGCGCGCGGTAGCCGGTGGCGATGCGCGCGTAGGCGTTGGTCTGCGGCGTCAGCACATAGGTGCCGCTCAAGTCCCAGCTGACGTTGTGCGACGTATCGTTCAGCTTGAACGGGCCGGCCGTGGTCGCCTCCACGCGCTTGGCCGAGAAGTCCTTCTTGTCCGTCGTGTAGCGCAGGCCGGCGCGCAGTTTCAGGGCATCCGACACCGTGTAGTTCAGCGAGCCGAAGGCCGCGTACGATTCTGAACTCTGGTTTTGCGTCGCATAGTTCGGGCTTTGCGGGTTGCCCGGCGCCAGGCTGTCGAAGCCGATGCTGTCTATCTGGATGTCTTCCTTGAAATAGAACAGGCCGCCTATCCATTGCAGCGGGCCCTTAGCGCTCGATTCGGCACGGAATTCCTGCGAAATCTGTTTATGGTTGGGAATCACGTCAGCCGTTTCCACGACGAAGGGGATGAAGCCCGGGCCCATCGGCGGCGCATACACGGCGCCATAGCCGCCATCGACGTCGGCGCGGCTGTAGAAATCGAGTTTTTCGTAGCCGGTGATCGAGTGCAGGGTCACGCCGGGCAAGTCCCATTTCAGGCGCATGCTGCCGCCCTTGGTTTTCAGGTGCTGGCGATTGATGCCGTCCGTCGGGTAGTTATCGTAATCAAAGCCGTCGACCAGGTCGTTCGTGCCCTGCTTGAGGATGTTGGCGCGGAAGAGGGTGGCCGTGCCATCGAGGTTGCGCGCGTGCACGTTGAACAGGGCGGTCAGGTCGCGCGTGGGCTTGACCAGCACCTGCAGGCGGGCGGCGCTGTCTTCATAGCCTTCGAAGTCGCGCGTGCCGGTGGCGCGTGGATTGTGCACGCGGTCGTCGCGGCGTTGCGTCTGGCCGGAAAAGCGCAGGGCCAGCGTATCGCTGACGGGCACGTTGAAAGCGCCTTCCAGGTTTTTCACGCCATCCTTGCCGAAACCGCCGCTCAGGTAGCCTTCCGTCCTGAACACGGGCTTGGCCGAATCGAACTTGATCACGCCGGCCGGCGAGTTGCGGCCGAACAGGGTGCCTTGCGGGCCGCGCAGCACTTCCACCTGGTCCACGTCAAACACGGGAAAACCTTTCAGCATGGCGTTTTCCTGCACCACGTCGTCCATCACCAGGCCCACCGGCTGCGAGGCATTCAAGTCGAAGTCGGTATTGCCCAGGCCGCGAATATAGAAGCGCGGGAAAGTGCGGCCATAGTCCGATTCGACGGAAACGCTGGGCGAGCGGCTATTGAGAAAGCGGATGTCGGCGCCGCCGGCCGTCAGGGTTTCGAGCTTGTCACCCTTCAGGGTGGCGATCGACATGGGCACGTCCTTGATGTTTTCCGCACGCCGCTGCGCCGTGACGATGACGGTTTCCAGCTGGCCTGGGCCCGCTTGCGCGGCGGATGCCGGCGGGGCTTCGGCGGCCGTTGCAGCAGCGCTTTCCTGCGTCTGCGCCAGCGCCTGCAAGGGGAATGCGGCCGTAACGGCCAGGGCGATCAGGGTGCGGCGTACTGTGCTGGCATGCGGTGTCATCATGAAACGGCTCCTTGGTATGGGTGCTGCGGCAGGTACTGGCGGCTGTTTTCGGCCAGGCGAAAAATCATGCTAGCACGACATTTTTTGCCATTCATGCCATTTCTTTGTGTCGTCAATTCATATCAATTTCCTCTGAATCAGCTAGTAAAATCGTATTTGTCGTCAATATCCTGCAGGCGCATAGTGGAGTGCCGGCAGGCTTGCGATCGCGCGAGCGAGTGCGCCGACGCTGTCGCCTTTCCCTGTGGCAGCGCAAAAGCGAGAGCGCCAGGGGCAAGTAACGCTGCCGCTTCCTGCTGAAAATACAACAGCCGCCGTGTTTTTTTTGCGCTACCGCGATGTTGTTGCAGCACCACACGACTGTGCCGCTGTGCATGCGTCAGCGCCATGGTGCGCGGCCCCGCCGCCGTTGAATTATTGCCTTGAGGCATATGCCAACGTCCAGTTCGCGTAGAATATAAATTATTCCAAATGGGAAATTTATATTTCTACTATGTCAATATTATCCGCAGACGTGCCAGCCGTTGACGGCATCAAGTTATCCGAGCTGATCGCCGCCCTGAGCCAGGCGCTCGACATCACCGAAGGCCAGCCGGAAGGCCATTGCATCCGCTGCTGCTGGATCGGCATGCATGTGGGGCGCGAGCTGGGCATGCCGGAGGACGACTTGTGGAAGCTGTATTACACCTTGCTGCTCAAGGACCTGGGCTGCAGCAGCAATGCGGCGCGCATCTGCGAGCTGTACCTGACGGACGACCTGGCCTTCAAGCAAGGTTTCAAGACGGTGGGCGACAGTTTGCCGCAGGTGCTCAAATTCGTGCTCAAGCACACGGGCCTGAAGGCGGGCCTGGCCGAGCGCTTCCGCGCCGTGATGACGATCTTGCGCGACGGTCCGCACATCGCGCAGGAGCTGATCGCCACGCGCTGCCAGCGCGGCGCCGACATTGCTCGCCTGCTGCGCTTCCCGGAAGCGGTGGCGCAAGGCATCTACAGTCTGGACGAACACCACAACGGGCAGGGCAAGCCGGAAAAGCTGGCCGGCCAGGCAATTCCCCTGTTTTCGCGCATCGCCTTGCTGGCGCAGGTGATCGACGTGTTCCATACGGCCGATGGCGCGCGCGCCGCGCAGGCCGAAGTGCGCCAGCGCAGCGGCACCTGGTTCGACCCGCAACTGGTGCAGGCCTTCGAGCGGGTGGCGCAGTCGGGTGCCTTCTGGTCCATGCTGCGCGCGCAGGACATCGGCGCTGCCGTGGCGGCGCTGGAGCCGGCAAGCCGTTGCGTGCCGGTGGACGAGGATTACCTTGACGATATCGCCGCCGCGTTCGGCCAGGTGGTCGACTCGAAAAGCCCGTACACCAGCGGCCACAGCGAGCGCGTGGCGCTGTACACGGACATGATCGCCGAAGCCATGGGCGTGACGCCGGAACGGCGCCGCTGGCTCAAGCGGGGCGCCTTGCTACATGACGTGGGAAAACTCGGCGTCAGCAATAGCGTGCTGGACAAGGCAGGCAAGCTCGATGCGGACGAATGGCTGGCGGTGCAGCAGCATGCGCGCTACACGGAAACGATCTTGTCGCGCATCGATGCGTTTGCGGAACTGGCGATCGTCGCGGCCGCGCACCACGAACGGCTCGACGGCAAGGGCTATCCGCGCGGCTTGACGGCGGACGATATCAGCCTGGAAACGCGCATCATCACCACGGCCGATATTTTCGACGCCATCACGGCCGACCGCCCTTACCGTGGGCCGATCCCGATCCCCAAGGCGCTCGAGATCATGGCCGAAACGGTGGGCACGGCCATCGATGCCGAGTGTTTTGCCGCCCTACAAGATGCGCTGGCGCGCCTGCCGGCACTGACGCAGCAGGGCACCGAGCGCCAGGCTGCCTGAGCGGGCGCAGCCTCAGCCGACAATAGGCGTGCCCTGGTGAAACGCCATTTGCCAGCGGCCGTCGCGCCGTTTCCATAGCGAACTGCGCAGGCTGGCGCTGGCGGGCAGGGCGCCCACGGCAAGCCGCTGCAAACGGTAAGTCACCAAGGCGACATCCTCGGCCAGCAGTTGCGCCTGGAAGTCCTCGATGCCGCGCGGGCAAAATACGTCATCGGGCAGGTCGGCCAGTGTGGCCGCGCGCGTCCAGACATTGCCGGAACTGCCGAATTCGAAGAACTCGTCAGCCAGCAGCGCCGCCAGCCTGGCGCTGTCGGCACGCACGGCCTGGCTTTGCAGGGCCGCTTCCAGCGCCTGCAAATGCGCCGCCAGCGCCGTGCTGTCCTGCACGCCGTCAGCTGTGCGATCCATCAGATAGGAAACGCGCCCGCGCCCGAGACATTCAGGCTGGCCACCTTGTCGCTGGCAAAGTATTTGATTTGCCCCAGGCCGATGGCGTAGCAGCCGTCTGCCAGCACGGTGATGGGCCCTGTCAGCTTCTCGCCGCTGATGAGGGTGACGACCCAGGGCGTGGTGGCCGGTTTGCCCGCATGGGCCAGTGCGTGGTGTACGACATCGGACATAGCGCTTCCTTTTATGTTGTTGATTATTCGCATTGCGGCTAGCCGCCGCGCCTAGTTCCCCACAATTCTACCGTTTCCTGGCGCGGCTACGCGTGCGTACGCGTTCCATTGCCGATTTTTCCGCTAGTCCATTTTTTCTTGCATGCTGGCCAGCAATCCCTGCGCCCGCTTTTTCATACCCATAGATACTAAAAAGGAAAACTATCGTGCCTACGCTTGATACATCTCCAGTAATTACGCACATGGAGGCCGCATGAGCCACGTGCGCATCATTCACGACAATGCGGCCGACCGGGCCACGCTGACAGCGTCCAGCCAGAGCGGCGCGCTGGGCCCCGCAAATTTACTGACTGAAGACCGTTCACAAGTACTGCGTTCGGCCGGCACTGCACTGAACATCACCGCGACTTGGGTGGCGCCAGAACTGGGTGGTTGTGTCGCCCTACCATTCTGCAACTTGACGCCGCTGGCCAGGATCCGCGTGCGTGGCTACGCGCAGCCGGGCGACAGCACGGCCCTGTTCGACACGGGTATGGTAGCGGCCTGTGATTACGCCCCCCTGGGGCTGTGGGACTGGGGCGCCTTGCCATTAGGGGTGAATGCCTTTTCGTATGGCGGCGGCACCTATGCGCGCGTCTGGTTTCCCATCACGAGTTTTCGCGTCCTGCTGATCGAATTGAGCGATCCGGACAACCCTGCCGGCTACCTGGAAGCTGCGCGTCTGGTGGTCGGCAGCTACTGGCGTCCGCAAAACAATGTCGCCTATGGCGCTGGGCTGGCACTGGTCGATACGAGTACACAATATCGCACCTCCGCCGGACAGCAAAATGTGGACTTGGGCACGCAGTACCGCAAGCTGTCGCTGCCGTTATCCAACATGACGGCGATGGACCGCGCCGGACTGTGGCGCATCGTGCGGGGAAATGGTCTGTCGCGCCCCCTGTTCGCCAGCCTGTTTCCTGATGACGACGATCCCGAACTGGAGCAGGCGCACCAGGTTTATGGCCGGCTGGCGAACCTTGCCACCATCACGACGCCGTCATTTCAAAGCTATGCCACCACCATCGATATCGAGGAAATCTGATGTGCAGCACGCCCATCGATGGCTGCTGGAGCAGCGCCCGCCCCTGAACGCCATGTTGACCAAGCCGAACGGCCAGTGGTCGTGCTGAAGGTGTTTTTCGAGTGCGGCAATACCGCCGTTCTCCAACTGAGTTGAAAGAAATCATGAAAAAGACGCACATGCCGCCTTCAATGGCGACGGGAGGCCACTAATGGGTGCTCCGATCAATGACCGCGATATCTTGCTGCAAGCAACGTCGCCCCGCTACTCGCCTGCGCACGATGTTGGCGTGCTGCTGTCATCCAGTTCCAGCCTGTTTGAGGTGGCGCAAAACGGCACCGCCGCACCAGCCGAAATCCTGATGACGGCCACCGTACTTGGTGCTGCAGGCACAGTGATGTTTTCCACTGCGCCGGAAACGCCCCTGCGCGTGGACGGCAATACGGCCAGCTTGCGCTATGCCGACATGGTGGCCAGTACTGTCACGGTCAGCGCCACCATGGTGATCGATGGCCGCAGCCACGTTGGCCGGCAAACCATCGCTATGTCTCGTCCGTTGGATTTGACTCCACCACCGGCCCCGTCCGGCTTGTTTACAACGGGTAAAGCTGCCACGATCGAACTGGCTTGGGCAGCGTCGCCAGCAAACTATCATCAACTTGCCTACACGGAAGTGTGGCGTGCAACCGTGAATAATTTCGCGCAAGCGGCGCTGCTGGTCCGTGCCAGCGGCAACAGCCATGTCGATCCGGTGGGGCCCGGTGCCACGCGCTATTACTGGATACGCTATGTTTCCTGGGCCAACGTGCCTGGTCCCTACAATGCATCCTCGGGTACGGTCGGCGCTTCCTCGATCGAAGTCGAGCATCTGCTGGGCGTATTGACGGCGCAATTGACGGAAAGCCAGCTCAGTAATCACCTGGGCGAGCGCATTTCGCTTGTCGACGGACCGGCAACCCTGGCTGGCAGCGTGACCCAGCGCCTGGCCGCTGAGTCGCAGGCACGGACGGCCGCGATCCAGATCGAGGCGACGACGCGGGCCACGCAGACAGGGCAGTTGTCGGCGCAATACACGATCAAGCAGGATGTCAACGGCTACATCAGCGGCTATGGCCTCGCCACGACGTCCAGCAACGCCACGCCAACGAGCTTGTTCGCCGTGCGTGCCGATACCTTCATGATTGCCAATCCGGCTGGCCCTGGCATCCCCGCGAGCATGCCGTTTATCGTGCGTGCAACAGAAACAGTTGTCAACGGCGTGATCGTGCCAATTGGCGTCTATATTGCAGATGCGTATATTCAGAATGCATCGATAACCAACGCGAAAATCGGCGGTGACCTGTGGAGCAGCAATTACGTGGCTGGCAAGGAAGGCTGGTATTTGCAGCGCAGCGGCGATTTGCAGGCGAACAATGTACGCTTGCGGGGTACCATCGCCGGCGGCGCATTTACTTCCGCCGCCTGGCCCACAGCGGGGGGCGGCTTTTATGTGGGACCGGAAGGCTTGCGCCTGGGGAATAAAAATACCGGTGGCTATTTGCGCCTGGATGCCGATGGGGATATAGACACGCCACAGTTCCAGGTGGTTGCCGGCAATGCCACGTTTTCCGGGTCGCTCAAAGCGGCCTCCGGCAGCCTGGGCACCATCACCTCCGGCCGGCTGCAGAATGGGGCGAACAGTGCGTATGTGAATCTGGACGCCAGCGGCGACCAGATGTTCATTGCCATCGGCGACCAGATCGGCTTGCGGGCGAATGGATCGGGCTACTTTTCACGCGACATTGTTTCCGCTCCGAAGGTTGTCAGGTCGGGCACGCTGGCGATCAATGTCGGCAAGGTCGGCTATATTTCGGGCACTTATGTGCCCTTCACCATCTATATTGATACGGGCCACGATGTCGCCGCCGGATGGCATACCGCTGCCGGCGATACCTTTCTCGCCAATGCCACCATTTCCATCGGTGGCACCAGCAGCCCGAACGGCGGCTGCAACGGGTTCGCGGAATCGACCGTCGTCGTCGGCGACGGCCTGGCAAAAGTAGGCGGCTTGTATCCGATCGATAATCGCATCTACATACGGTATACCTGGACTCCGGTTCAGGGCGCCGGCTGGATATCGCCAGCGACCTTGGATTGGAAGCTGGCCAAGGTGTAGCGCCTTTGCTGGAACGGCGGCTGGCATGCGCAGCCGCCGTGCGCTTAGGCGTCGGCCAGCAGATTCTTGGGCAAGGCCACCGAGGTCAGCTTCCAGCCCCATACGCCATCGCGGGTCAGGGTCAGCTCGCCGATATGGCTCTTGCTATGGGCGCGCTGGACGACAACGCTGTCCCAGGAGGTGTAGTGGAGCTTGTATTCGGGCTTGGTGTTGCGCTTGCGGCCGCTGATGTCGCTGACCTTGGCGATGGGTTTTTCGTAGCGGTCGTTGAGTTTCATCAAGGCGACGATGCCTTCAGGCATCAGCATGGTGTCGA
Organism: Janthinobacterium sp. AD80; assembly: GCF_002878455.1. Classification (GTDB taxonomy): domain Bacteria; phylum Pseudomonadota; class Gammaproteobacteria; order Burkholderiales; family Burkholderiaceae_D; genus Janthinobacterium. The sequence continues at coordinate 20,372 of NZ_NRDQ01000016.1, read as the reverse complement.
GCAGGGGCGCGATGACGTCAGGGCTGATGTCCTCGGCCACTTCCGGCGCGGAAAATAGCGTTTGCAACTGGCTGCCCAGGCTGGCACGCAGCTGGGCCTGGTCGATATGCGGCGCCAGCGCTTGCGTATCCTCGTCCATGGTGGCCGTGCGGATCTTGTTCATGGTGAAATACGGGCTGCCATAGAAGAGCCCGGCCAAGGCGACCAGTGCCACTACGGCGAGAAGCATCATTTTTTTCATCGTGCAATCTCTTGGATACCTGGCGACCCGGTGCGCCTGAAGTGTTGGCATTCTACATAATATTTCCAAAAATCAATATAGCGGTTTAGCCAAGATGGCATAAATGTTGTTTTAGATCAATTTTTCCTTACAGCAGCTCCGGTGGCAGGATGATTTCCGTCAGTTGCCAGTCCCAGATGCCATGGCGCCGCAGCACGAACTGGCTGGCGGCCGGGCCGGCTCCCTTGCGCCGCAGCACCACCTCGTTCCATGAGCGGTAAGCCATGCCGAAATCGTGGCGCTGGCCGTCCGCGCCTTGCTTGCCGTGCAGGATCAGCACCGTGATGCCGGGCGGCGAGAGGATGGTGTCGAGCGTCTCCTTGAGTTCTTCCGCGTTGCCCGCTTCACCGGCTGCCAGCAGCTGGCGCGTCACGCTGGCGCGCACGGCGGGCAGGTTGGCATGCTGCGCCAGGTTTTCCAAGCGCACCGACTTGGCCGCGATGCTGATGCGGTACATGGCGATATAGGGGCTGACCCAGGTAAAGCCGATGGCGGCGACGGCGAAGATGATGGCGGTGGCGTACTTTCTTTTCATGGTCTCGGTGTGGGAGTGGGCTGTGCCGCCGTGATTTTACCCGGCCATGGCGGGCAGATGGTGTAGCATTCGTGCCGGCGCGGACCATCGCGCCGCAATATTGAGGACAACCATGAATATCACTATCAATCAGGTGCTGCAGTCGTACATCGACCCGCTCACCGCCAGCGAGTACGCGGCGCTCGAGCGCAGCCTGCTGGCCGAGGGCTGCCGCGACGCGCTGGTGCTGTGGAACGACGTGCTGATCGACGGGCATAACCGCTACGCCATCTGCCGCCAGCACGGCATCGAATTCAAGACCATCCAGAACACCAGCTTTAGCTCGCTCGACGACGTCATGCTGTGGATGATCGACAATCATCTGGCGCGTCGCAGCGTGTCGGACTTCCAGCGCGGCGTGCTGGCCTTGCGCAAGAAGGAAATCGTCGCCTCGCGCAGCCCGGCACCTGTCAGTGCGGCCGATGCGCCCGAAGGCGAGAACGCGCCGAAGCCCCCCATGAGCACGCGCGAAGAAGTGGCCAAGGCGGCGCGCCTGAGCAGCAACCAGATCAGCCAGATCGAGAAGATCCAGAAAGCGGCGTCGCCGGAACTGGTGGAAGCCGTCCGTTCGGGCACGATTTCCATCAATGCGGCGGCCACCGTGGCGTCCTTGCCGCCGGAAGAGCAGGTGGCGGCTGTCGCCGGCGGCAAGAAGCTGCTGCGCCAGGCAGCCAAGGAAATTCGCGAACAGCGCGCCGCCACGCGCACGCCGCGCGAGCCGAAGACGCCCCACGTGCCGCAGGATACGCCGGAAACGGGCAACGAGCCGTGGGCCGAGAATGCGGCTCAGGCGCCATCCGAGACGGAACGCCTGCGCGGCGAGATCGCCAGCCTGAAACAGAAGGTGGCGCAGCTGCAGGCGGAAAACGTGGAACTCAACCAGCGTATCGCCACGCTGATCGACGCTTCCTGACTGTTGACCTGATTCTGGAGTAGTGCATGCTGCACAGCCGTACCCTGTTCGCCGCCATCGCCTGCGGCATCGTTGCCAGCACGCCCGCGTTGGCAACGCCCGCCGTTTCCGCCTCGGCGTCTGCCGTCGACCTGGCCCGCTGGCGGGCGCAGGCCGCTAATGTCAGCATCGCCCGCGATACCTGGGGCGTGCCCCACGTGACGGGCAACAGCGATGCGGACGCTGTTTTTGGCCTGATGTACGCGCAGGCGGAAGACGATTTCCCGCGCGTGGAACGCAATTACATCAACGCCATGGGACGGCTGGCGGAAGTGGAGGGCGAGGGGGAGCTGTACCGCGACCTGCGCATGAAGCTCTTCATTGATCCGGCCGACCTGCAGGCGCAGTACCGCGCCAGCCCGCCATGGCTGCAAAAGCTGATGGATGCCTTTGCCGATGGCCTGAACTTTTACCTGACCACGCACCCGCAAGTCAAACCCAAGTTGATCACGCATTTCGAACCGTGGATGGCCTTGAGCTTCAGCGAGGGCAGCATCGGCGGCGATATCGAATCGGTCAACCTGGCGCAGCTCGAAGCGTTCTATGGCCAGCAGATCAAGCCTGGCAAGGTGGCGCTGGCCAGCCTGGAGGCGGGATTGGCGCCGGGACTGGATCCCGAGCCGAGCGGCTCGAACGGCTTTGCCATCGCGCCCGCCATCACGAAAAATGGCCACGCGCTGCTGATGATCAATCCGCATACCTCGTTCTACTTCCGCCCCGAAGTGCACATGACGAGCGGCGAAGGACTGAACGCGTATGGCGCCGTTACGTGGGGCCAGTTCTTTGTCTACCAGGGCTTCAATGAGCGCCTCGGCTGGATGCATACCTCGGGCGGCGGCGACGTCATCGACGAATACCTGGAAAGCATCGTGGAACAGGATGGCGCCTGGTTCTATCGCTATGACGGCGCCCTGCGTCCCCTGAAGGCCGTGCCCATCGCCTTGCCCTACAAGCTGGCGAACGGCGGCATGGGCCAGAAAACCGTCACCGTCTACTACAGTCATCACGGCCCCATCGTGCGCGCGCAGGATGGAAAGTGGGTGGCCGTGCGCCTGATGAACGAACCGTTGAAGGCACTGACGCAATCGTACACGCGCACCAAGGCGCGCGATTACGCGGCCTTTTACAAGACCATGGAGCTGCGCACGAATTCGTCGAACAATACGGTGTACGCGGATGCGGATGGCAATATCGCTTATTTTCACGGTAATTTCATCCCCGTGCGCGACCCGCGCTTCAACTGGAAGCAGCCCGTCGACGGCAGCGACCCCGCCACCGAGTGGCAAGGGCTGCACACGGTGGCGCAAACCATCACCTTGTTCAATCCGAAGAATGGCTGGATCCAGAATACGAATAACTGGCCGTATTCGGCGGCCGGCGCCAACAGCCCGCGCGAGCAGGATTATCCCGCCTACATGTCCGTGTATGGCGAAAACGCGCGCGGCCTGCATGCGGTGAAAGTCTTCCAGAACAGGACAGGATTCACGCTCGACAGCCTGATCGCCGCCTCGTATGACAGCGAGCTGACGGCGTTTGAATCCTTGCTGCCGCCGCTGTTCGCGGCGTACGATGCGCTGCCGGCGGCCACGCCGCAAAAGCGGGCGCTGGCCGAGAAAATCGCGTTGCTGCGGGCGTGGGACTGGCGCTATGCGCTCGATTCCACCGCTACCACGCTGGCTGTTTTCTGGGGCCAGGAACTGGCCGAGCTGACAGGCAAACCGGCGCGGGAACTGGGCGTGCCGGTGGTCGACTTCATGGCCACCGACAAGGTCAGCGCGGACCAGCGCCTGGCCGCGCTGGCGACGGCGGCGGATAAACTGCAGCGCGACTTCGGCAACTGGCAAACCCCATGGGGCGAGATCAACCGCTTCCAGCGCCTGACGGGCGACGTGGTGCAGCTGTTCGACGACGCCAAGCCCAGCTTGCCCGTGCCGTATGCGTCGGGGAACTGGGGTGCGCTGGCCGCGTATGGCCAGAGCAGCAAGAGCACCACGCGCAGGATATACGGCGAACGTGGCAACAGCTTTGTCGCGGCCGTGGAGTTCGGTCCGCGCATCAAGGCAAAAAGTATTCTTGCCGGTGGCCAGAGCGGCGACCCGACATCGCCGCATTTCAACGACCAGGCGGCCATGTATGCGCGCGGCGCGTTCAAGGAGGTGCTGTTTTATCCCGAGGATGTGAGCAAGCACCTGGAACGCAGGTACCGGCCGGGGGACTGAGGGCACCCCCCAGCAAAAGCCGGGGCCGTACCCTCCGGCATGCCGCAGGTCGGATTAGCGCAGCGTAATCCGACAATCACCTCTTCAAATCGCGTCCAGCGCCGTGCGCAAATCGTGGCGCAGATCCTCGATATCCTCGATCCCCACCGACAGGCGGATCAAGCCATCGCCGATGCCCAGTTTTGCCCGCTGTTCCGGCGGGATGCTGGCGTGCGTCATCAGGGCCGGATGCTCGATCAGGCTTTCCACGCCGCCCAGGCTTTCGGCCAGGGCGAATACTTCGCAGCGCTCCAGGAAACGGCGCGCACCGGCCAGATCCGTGTCCAGGTCGATCGAGATGATGCCGCCGAAACCGTCCATCTGGCGCTGCGCCAGCGCGTGCTGCGGGTGCGATGCGAGTCCCGGATAAAACACTTTCTTCACTTCCTTTTGCTGCTCCAGCCACTGCGCCAGCGCCAGGGCGCTCTGGCAGTGGCGCTGCATGCGGATGGCCAGGGTTTTCACGCCGCGCAGCGCCAGGAAGCTGTCGAACGGACCGGCGATCGCGCCCACCGAGTTTTGCAAAAAGCCCAGCTGCTCGCGCCATTCCGCCTGGCGTGCTTCCGCGCCGACGATGGCAATGCCGCCGATGATGTCCGAGTGGCCGTTCAGATACTTGGTGGTCGAGTGCACGACGATATCGAAGCCGTGTTCGAGCGGGCGCTGCACCAGCGGGCTGGCGAAGGTGTTGTCGGCCACGGCGATGATGCCCCGTGCGCGGCAGATGTCGGCGATGGCCCGCAAGTCGGCCAGCTTGAGCATGGGATTCGTCGGCGTTTCGACCCACACCATCTTGGTTTCCGGGCGCAGCGCGGCCAGCAGGTTCTCGGGATTGGTCAGATCCACGTAGGTGAACTGGTGGCCGGCCGAGCGGCGGCGCACGCGCTCGAACAGACGGTAGGTGCCGCCGTACATATCGTCGCCAGCGACGATATGGCTGCCCGCGTCCAGCAGTTCCAGCACGGACGAAATGGCGGCCAGGCCGGAGGCGAAGGCAAAGGCCGCGCTGCCGCCTTCCAGGTCGGCCACGCAGCGCTCGAGCGCCCAGCGCGTGGGGTTGTGCGAGCGGCCATAGTCGAGGCCCTTATGCACGCCGGGACTGTCCTGCACGAAGGTGGAGGTGGCGTAAATGGGCGGCATGATGGCGCCCGTCGACGGGTCGGGCGACTGGCCGGCGTGGATGACGCGCGTGGCGAGGTGGTTCTTGCGGGTGGTTTCCTGGCTCAAGATAGTGTCCTGCGTAAGTGGTTGAGAAGGTCGAATCGGGTGATCAGGCCATAAAAGGCGTCAGCGTCGGCGACGACGGCGGTCAGGCCCCGGTCCAGGGTGGCGCGCAGGGCGGGCAGGCCGCTGGACGGCGCCAGGGTTTCCAGTTGCGTCGTCATGGTGGCGCCCACCAGGCCGGCGAAATGCGCGGCGTCGCTGGAGACATGCAGCAGCAGGTTCGATTCGTCGAGGATGCCGACCAGTTTTCCGCCATCGATGACGGGCAGTTGCGCCAGGTCGCTGGCACGCATGCGGTTGAAGGCCGTGAGCAGGGTGTCGCCTGGCGCCACGCTGACCACGTCGCCCTCGTCGTAGCGGCGTCCGATCAAGTCGCGCAAGTCGCCCGACACGGCGCGCTGCAACAGGCCCTGGTCGCGCATCCAGCCATCGTTGTAGACTTTCGACAGGTAGCGCGTGCCCGTGTCGCAGACGAAGGTGACGACGCGCTTGGGTGTCGTCTGTTCGCGGCAGTATTTGAGGGCGGCGGCCAGCAGGGTGCCGGTGGACGAGCCGCCCAGGATGCCTTCCGCGCGCAAGAGGGCGCGGGCGGAATCAAAACTTTCCTGGTCGCTGATGCTGTAGGCCCGGGTGACGCTGTCCATGTAGGCGATCGAGGGAATGAAGTCTTCGCCGATGCCTTCCACGGCCCAGGAGCCGCTCGTATCCGACACTTTGCCGGACTCGATGTATTCGGTGAGGATGGAGCCTTGCGGGTCGGCCAGCACGAATTCCAGTTTCGGCTGGGCCTTGCGGAAGTAGCGCGTCAGGCCCGTCAGGGTGCCGGACGAACCGACGCCGACGACGATGGCGTCGACGTCATGGCCGCTCTGCTCCCAGATTTCAGGGGCCGTCGTCGTTTCGTGGGCCAGCGGGTTGGCGGGATTGTTGAACTGGTCGGCGAAGAAGGCGCCCGGCAGTTCGCGCGCCAGGCGCGCCGCGTAATCCTGGTAATACTCGGGATGGCCCTTGCCCACGTCCGAGCGCGTGGTGCGCACATCGGCGCCCAGGGCTTTCAGGTGCAGCACTTTTTCCGTCGACATCTTGTCGGGCACGACGAGAATCACATGGTAGCCCTTGATGCGGCCCACCAGCGCCAGGCCGATGCCGGTATTGCCGGCCGTCGCCTCGATGATGGTGCCGCCCGGCTGCAGGCGGCCATCGGCTTCGGCCGCTTCGATGATGGACAGGCCGATGCGGTCCTTGATGGAACCGCCCGGATTCTGCGATTCCAGTTTCAGGAACAGCTGGCACAGGCCCGTGTCGAGCCTGGTCACTTCGACCAGTGGGGTATTGCCGATCAGCTTGTATAGCGCCGGCGGCGAGGGTGGGGTTGGCATTCGGTCATTCATGGTGGCTCCTGTCAGCGAAACAGCCGCTCCGGATTGTGTCCCGAGCCGCTTTCCGTGCAAAAGGGCGGAGTGTAGGCTTGAGGACATGGCCTGCGAACGAATGTTTTAATGCTTGCATATGCGGCTTTTGCATATGGCTGGAAGTGTGCATCGTCCCAGTATGCGCCGTTTTCCCCCGTTTTGCCTCGGCAATGGCGCATGTATTAAGCTGCCGCAAGCCTGCCATTGCGATTTATAATCACGCCTCGAAAAGGTGCTGAAGAGTATCCTGAAAAACCAGACAAACAGGGCAGGCGGCAGTGGCAAAACTTTATTTCCGGTATTCCGCGATGAACGCGGGCAAGTCGACGGCCTTGTTGCAGGTCGCGCACAACTATGAAGAGCAGGGCCAGCAGGTGCGCCTGTACACGGCCGCCATCGACAGCCGCTACGGCGTGGGCCGCGTCACTTCGCGCCTGGGTCCGCAGCGCCAGGTCGACATCTTCCATGCCGACACGAATTTTCTCGATGAGATTCCCCAAGTGGCCTGCCTGCTGGTGGACGAGGCGCAGTTTCTCAGCACGGCCCAGGTGCAGCAGCTGCACCAGCTGGCGCAGGTGAAGGGCGTGCCCGTCATCTGCTACGGCTTGCGCACGGATTTCAAGGGCGAACCGTTCCCCGGCTCGGCCTATCTGCTGGCGCTGGCCGATGATATCGAAGAGTTGAAGAATATTTGTACGTGCGGCAAGAAGGCCACGATGAACATCCGCGTGGATGAACAGGGCCGCCGCATCAAGGAAGGCGAGCAGATCAGTATCGGCGGCAACGAAGCGTACCGCCAGGCGTGCGGGCGCTGTTTCTACTCCTGATTTACTCCACGACCGGCACGCCCACGTCGGCATCGTCCGACAGCGCCAGGTCGCCCCGCTCGAAGGCGGCCAGGATCTCGTTGGCGCGCGCCACATCGTGTTCGCGCACCATCACGCGGGCGCCGCCGATGGCGGCCGCCAGCAGCATGTCGGCCTGCATGTGCTGGTCGTCAGTCAGCAGCACGTCGATGCCGGCGGCGGCAAGGCAGCCACGGATCACGTGCGCGTCCGTGGGGATCATCAGCCGGGCAATCAAAACATAGTCGTCGTGCATGGTCTCTCCTGGAGAGGTGGATTCTTCCCCATCTTAGCACCCGTCACCACTTAGAGCTTGAACACGCCCACCACCTGCGTCAGTTCATGCGCCTGCTCCTGCAGGGCGTCGGCGGCCGCGGCCGCTTCTTCCACCAGGGCCGCATTCTGCTGGGTCACCTGGTCCATCTGGGCGATGGCCTGGTTGACTTGCTCGATGCCGCTGCGCTGCTCTTCGCTCGCTTGCGCGATCTCGGCCATGATGCCGCTCACCTGCTGCACGCTGGCCACCACCGTATCCATGGTGGCGCTGGCCTGGCTCACTTGCGCGTGGCCCAGGTCCACCGTGCTGGCGGACGCCTGGATCAGGTCCTTGATGTCTTTCGCCGCCGCCGTCGAGCGCTGCGCCAGGGTGCGCACTTCCGTGGCAACGACGGCAAAGCCGCGTCCCTGCTCGCCGGCGCGGGCCGCTTCCACGGCCGCGTTCAAGGCCAGGATGTTGGTCTGGAAGGCGATGCCGTCGATGACGCCGATGATGTCGGCGATCTTGCCCGACGAGCTGCGGATGGCGTCCATGGTGCTGGCCACCTGCGTCACGGCCGCGCCGCCCTTGGCTGCCAGGCCGGATGATTCGTGCGCGAGGCGGCTCGCCTGCTGGGCGTGCTCGACGTTCTGGCGCACGGTGGAGCTGAGTTCTTCCATCGAGGCGGCCGTTTCTTCCAGCGAGCTGGCCTGCTGCTCCGTGCGGCTCGACAGATCCAGGTTGCCGCTGGCGATTTCGCCCGAGGCCGTGGCAATCTGCCCGGCGCTGCCGCGCACATTGCTGACCACTTGCGACAGGTTGTCGCTGATACGGTTCATGGCGCGCAGCAGGCGGCCGATTTCATCCAGGCTGGTCGTGTCGAGGTGCACGGTCAGGTCGCCTGCGGCGATCTGCTCGGCGGCGGCCTCGGCGCCGGCCAGCGGGCGCGACACGAGGGTGCGCACCAGCCAGTACAGCAGCAGGGCGAAGACGAGCAGGGAGACGAAGCCGGCGATGGCCAGCTGGTTGCGCAGCTGGCGCGCCTCCGCCGTGATTTCATCTGTAAACGTGCCGCCGGCGATGATCCATTGCCAATCCTTGAACTGACGGTAATACAGCTGCTTTTCGCGCGCGCTGGCAGCCGTTTCGCCCGGTGCCGTCCACGTATAGCGCATGGCGCCGTTCTTTTGCGCCAGCATGTCCTGGATGAACAGGCGGCCGTCGCTGGCCTTGAAGTCGAGCGCGCTCTTGCCTTCGCTGTTCGGGTGCAGCACCAGATGGCCGTAGTTGGCGCCCGGCGCCGTGTCGACAATGTAGATGTAGCCCGTCTGGCCGATCTTGACCTGGCGAATCTTCTCTTTCAGCATGGCCAAATTCTTGCTGATGTCGAGGCCGATGAACAGCACGCCCACCACCTTGCCGTCCGCGTCGCGCACGGGGTCGTACTGCGTGATGTATTGCTTGCCAAACAAGGTTGCCATGCCGATGAAGCGCTGGCCGGCGCGCAGCGGCGCATAGCTGGGGTGGCTGTGGTCGAGCTGGGTGCCGATGGCGCGCGTGCCATCCTGTTTTTTCAGCGAGGTGCTGATGCGGATGAATTCATCGCCGTCGGCGGCAAATATGGTGGCGATCACGCCCGTTTGCGTCGTGTAGCGGTCGACCAGGGCCGTGTCCAGGTTCAGGACCTTGCCGCCGTTGGCCAGGGCGGGCGTGGCCTTGCCGGCGACGGCCACCATGCTGCCATGGTCGACCGTGAATGGACCGGGAAATTCGGCCGCGAACAGGCGCGCGAAGCTGCCTGCCTCGTTGACCATGGCCGTATGGAACACTTCCGTCGTCGTCATGACGCTGTTGAGTTCACTGGTGACGGCCGCTTCGGCACGCTGTTCCAGCACGCGGCTGGTGGTGATGCTGATCATTGCCGTCAGGCTGGCGAGGATCAGGCTGACGAGCGCGAACGTGAAAATGGTGATCTTGCCGCCGACACTCCAGTGGCGGGGGGAGAACGAGATTGTAGGCATATCGGTTATTGAGTCTGGCTAAGGGTAATCAGCTCGGCCATTCCTGGTCATGACATGACACGCGGGGAGGAGATCTGGTGGAGGAATGCGCTTGCAACGGCGGCGTGCTGGCTGGGTGACTGCATGCGGGCACGCTGAATTTCAGGGGGCGATGATAACATGTAGCTTGCGTTTCGCTACTAAGTATTTCCCGCAGGAATCATTTTTTCGCTTAAAAACATCATCCAGATCAAGGAATTCGCAGATGCTCCATTGACTTTTTTAATTCTGCCAAGATGATTGATTTTGCGATGCCGTTGCCAGCCTTCGGCGCGGCGCCTGAGCCGCAGCAAATTCTCACGGATGTTTCACTTTGTAATGAATGAAACGCCATCCTTAATCCGCGTTTAAGCTTCCAGGAAGAAACTGATATTCCATGGGAGACTGCCTGCCCGTATCCTGTAGAATAATATGCAGACCAGTCGTGTATTCCCCTTACTGTCTTGCTGGCTGGCGCGAGGTTCGCTGCGCCGCCTGGAATTGATTTAACTAATTTTCGGAGAAGCCGATGAAGAAGCAAATGATGCTGGTCACCCTGGTGCTTGCCCTGTCAGCCCAAGCTGGCGCAGCCCAGACGGACAAGAGCGCCGCTCCTCCGCCCCCCATGAAGCCGCTGGCCCAGCAAACGCAGGCTGCCCTGTGGGCATCGCGCGTGTTGACGCGTGTCCATTACAAGGCCGTGCCGCTCGATGATGCCATGTCGGAAAAGATCTTTGACCGCTACTTCAAGTCGCTGGACGCGGAAAAGCTGTTCTTCGTGCAGGCCGACATCGACCGTTTCGCGCCGCTGCGCACCAAGCTCGATGACGCCATCACCAATGAAGATCTGACGGCGCCGTTCGCCATCTACAATCTGTACCAGCAGCGTTTCGACGAGCGCATGGCGTATGCGCGTGAATTGCTGAAGACCAAATTCGACTTCACGGCCGACGAGAGCTATCAGCTGGACCGCGAAAAAGCCGCCTGGCCAAAGAACGACGACGAGGTGCGCGACCTGTGGCGCAAGCGCGTCAAGAATGACTGGCTGCGCCTGAAGCTGGCGGGCAAGGAAGACAAGGCCATCCGCGAAACGCTGGACAAGCGCTATGAAAGCTACACCACCCGTTCGCGCAAGCTCAACAGCGAGGACGTGTTCCAGATCTTCATGAACGCGTACGCCATGTCGATCGAACCGCACACCAACTACCTGGGCCCGCGCGCTTCGGAAAATTTTGATATCGCCATGCGCTTGTCGCTGGAGGGCATCGGCGCCGTGCTGCAGACGCGCGACGAATACACGGTGGTGCGCGAAGTCGTGCCAGGCAGCCCGGCCGGCTTGTCGGGCAAGCTGAAAGTGGGCGACCGCATCGTCGGCGTGGGGCAGGGCGACAGCGGCCCCATCACCGAAGTGCTGGGCATGCGCATCGACGACGTCGTGCAGCTGATCCGAGGCGCCAAGGATTCGGTGGTGCGCCTGGATATCCTGCCGGCCGATGCGGGTCCGGACGCCAAGCACGTGATCCTGCCGCTGGTGCGCAAGAAAATCAGCATGGAAGAACAGGCGGCGAAGAAATCCATCATCGAAGTGCGCGATAACGGCGTCAAGCGCCGGATCGGCGTCATTTCCCTGCCGACCTTCTACCAGGACTTCGAGGCGCGCCGCCGTGGCGACAAGGATTTCAAGAGCGCCACGCGCGACGTAAACCGCCTGCTGGGCGAATTGAAAAAGGACAAGGTTGACAACGTCCTCATCGACTTGCGCAACAACGGCGGCGGTTCACTGAACGAAGCCGTCGAGCTGACAGGCCTGTTCATCGACAAGGGCCCGGTGGTGATGCAGCGCAATGCCGAAGGCAAGGTCGACGTGGAAAGCGATACGAATGCCGGCCTGGCCTGGGATGGTCCGATGGGCGTGCTGATCAATCGCGGCTCCGCTTCCGCTTCCGAGATTTTCGCCGCCGCCATCCAGGACTACGGCCGTGGCCTGGTCATCGGCGAAGGCAGTTTCGGCAAGGGCACGGTGCAAACCTTGTTCAGCCTCGACCGCTTTGGCGGCAGCGAGAAAGCCCGTTTCGGCGAGCTGAAAATGACCATCGCGCAATTTTTCCGCATTAATGGCGGCACCACGCAATTGCGCGGCGTCACGCCTGACATCAAGCTGCCGACCATGTCTGACACGGAAAACTTCGGCGAGTCGAGCTACGACAATGCCTTGCCGTGGGTGGCCATCAAGCCGGCGTCCTATATGCCAACGGGTGACCTGAAGGATATCGTGCCGCTGCTGGACAAGAAGCATGAAGCGCGCGTGGCCAAGGACAAGGATTTCCAGTACTTGCAGGATGACATCGCCCTGGTGCTCAAGCAGCGCAAGGAAAACCAGATCTCGCTGAACGAAGCCGTGCGCCGCAAGGAGCGCGATGCCCAGGAAGCGCGCGCCAAGGCCCGTGAAAAACGCCTGATCGCGCAGATCTCGAATCCATCTGACGACCTGGTGGTGATCCCCGACCCGAAAGACGTGCTCAAGGGCGCGAAAGCGGCCAGCAAGACGGCCAAGCAGATCGCCGCCGTGAAGGGCGCCTTGCGCACCGATGACGGCTTGCAGGGCGACGAGCGCGCGCTGAGCGCCGAACTCGACGCCGAGACGGCCGCGAAGAGCGCCAAGGACGTGCTGCTGAACGAAACGGCGCGCATCCTGGCCGATGAAGTGGCGCTGATCAAGGCCGATACCCGCCTGGCGGCGAAAGTGCTGCCATATGGCGCCGATGCCAAGGCGGCGCCGGTGGCGGCGACGGCGAAGTAAGCTGCCGGCAGGCGGCCGCTTCAGGCAGAAGCCGGGACTGGACCTTTCGGGTCTGGCCCCGGCTTTTTTATTTTCCGGCCAGTTTCAATAGTTATCTGTTTCGCTTATTTCTATTATTCCAACAATCAATTGGCATGATATGCCGCGATGCAGCATAATTCACTTGTCTCCTCTATTCTCCTCCAAGAAAATAGATTTAGCCCGCTCTCCGTAGCGGGCTTTTTTTTTCGCCTTACAGCTGGCGTGGCGGCAATTGCACGTCCGGCTGCGCCGCCAGCAGGGCTGTCAGCCAGCCCGCAAAGGCCTGCAGCTTGGGCGTGGCCAGCCGGCCTTGCGGCGTCAGCAGGGACATCGGCATGGGCGTGGGCGGGCAATCCGGCAGTACGGCCACCAGCGCGCCACTGTCGAGATGGGCGCGCACCTGGTACTGGGCCGCCTGCGCCACGCCCAGCCCTTGCAGGGCGCATTCGACGCTGGCGTCAGCATCATTGACGGCGATGGGGCCGGCCATCTGCACGCGCACCACTTCCTTGTCTTCTTGAAAATCCCAGTCAAAGGCGCGCCCCGTACGGCCCGAGTAATGCATGATGCCCTGGTGCGCGGCCAGGTCGGCCAGCGTGTGCGGCGTGCCGTGCCGCGCCAGATAGGCGGGCGCGGCGCACGTCATGAAGCGCATCAGGCCGATCTGTCTGCCGATAAAGGCGGAGTCTTGCAAGGTGCCGACGCGCAAGGCGCAATCGATGCCTTCCTGCGTCAGGTCGACCAGGCGGTCAGTCAGGCTCAGCTGTAACTGCACCTCCGGATAGGCGGCGTGAAATTGCGCGATATGGGGAATGACGAGGCGGCGGCCCACCGTACTGGGCAGGTTGATGCGCAACAAGCCGCGTGGCTTTTTTGCTTCCGGTCCCCGAAACGCCAGTTCCGCCGTGTCCACGGCGCGCAGGATGTCGATGCAGTGGCGAAAGTAATCGGCCCCTTCCGGCGTCAGCGACAAGCGGCGCGTGGTTCGTTGCAGCAATTGCGTGCCCAGGTAGGCTTCCAGCTTTTGCAAGGTGGCCGTCAGCGCGGCGCGCGGCAGATTCAAGGTCTCGGCCGCCTTGGAAAAACTGTTGGCCTCGACGATGCGCACGAAGGTCTGCATGGCTTTGATCTTGTCCATGGGGATTGTTCATCTTATGTGAAAAGTATAGGGGGATTATGCCCTAATTATCTTTTCCGTCCCTTTGCCTAGAATAGCCACATCCCTAACGAAGCGAGGAAACAACATGAACAAGGCCTCATCCCGCGCAGTGCCATCCGCACCCGCCGACATTTCACCCGGCATGGTGCTGCTGCTCGCCATCGCCTCCGGCCTGATCGTCGCCAACCTGTATTACGCGCAAACCCTGGTTGGCCCCATCAGCGCTTCCACGGGCCTGTCGGCCAAGGCTGCCGGACTGATCGTCACCCTGACGCAGGTGGGCTATACCCTGGGCCTGCTGTTTGTCGTGCCCCTGGGCGACTTGCTGGAAAACCGCCGCCTGATCATCACGGCCCTGCTGGTGACGGCCACGGCCTTGCTGGTGGCGGCTTTCTCCACCGGTGCCATCGTCTTCCTGGCCGCCGCGCTGGCGATCGGCCTCGGTTCCGTGGCGGCGCAAGTGATCGTGCCGTTTGCCGCCCACCTGTCGCAGGAAGCGACGCGGGGCCAGACGGTGGGCAAGGTGGTCAGCGGCTTGTTGCTGGGCATCATGCTGGCCCGTCCCGTGGCGTCGCTGGTGGCGGCTCATGCCAGCTGGCATATGGTGTTCGGCGGCGCCGCCTTGCTGATGCTGGCGCTGGCAGCCGTGCTGCGCCGTGTCTTGCCCGTGCGCCAGCCGGTGTCGAGCATGCCGTATCCGGCCCTGATGGCCTCGCTGTGGCACTTGTTGCTGGGCACGCCCGTGCTGCGCCGCCGTGCCGCTTATCACGCTGGCTTGTTTGGCGCCTTCAGCCTGTTCTGGACTGTCACGCCGCTGGTGCTTGCCAGCCCGGCATTTGGCCTGTCGCAAACGGGCATTGCCATCTTTGCCCTGGTGGGCATGGCGGGCGCTGTCGCTTCGCCCATCGCCGGCCGCCTGGCTGATGCGGGCCATACCTTGCCGGCCACGGCCGCTGCGCTGGCGCTCGGTATCGTTGCCTTTGCCTTGCCCATGTTTGCGCCAGCGTCGAAACATGTGGCGCTGGGACTGCTGGTCATCGCTTCCATCGTGCTCGACATGGGCGTGGCGGCCAACCTGGTGCTGGGCCAGCGGGCCATTTTCAGCCTGGGCGCGGAAGTGCGGGGCCGCTTGAACGGCCTGTATTTCGCGCTGTTCTTTGCCGGTGGCGCGGCCGGCTCTGCCGTCGGCGCCTGGATGTATGCGAGCCATGGCTGGCAGGCGACCTTGCTGACCGGCATGGCCTTCCCGGGACTGGCCGCGCTGGTGTGGCTGGGAGAATTCTTGCCGCAAGCCACGCGCGGCACGGCTTGAAACCCTGATGGCGTCTCATTATCACGGATGACTATTTCTATCATCATGAATATAAAGTGGCGTGATATGCCGCAATGCCGCAACATGCACTTGTCTCCTCTATCTCCTCCAAGGAAATAGATTCAGCCCGCTCCCGCAGCGGGCTTTTTTTTGCCTGTTGAAATCAAATCACCACCAGATCGAGCGCGCGCATGAAGTTGGCCGCCTGCGCATGCGTGATCACGGCGCCTTTCAGCAGGGCGGCGTCATTCAATTTGAAGCCGTCGATGTCGGCGCCGCGCAAGTCCGCGCCCTGGAACTTCGCCAGCTTGATGGTGGCATTGCGCAGGCTGCCGCCTTCGAAGACGGCCTCGCGGAAATCGCAGCCGGCCAGGTAGGCGTCGGAAAAATCCAGCTGTTTCAATGTCGCCTTGCGGAACGAGAATCCCCGCAAATCGGCGCCCACGAGCAGGCTGTCTTCGAAGGTCAGGCCCAGGTGCGCCGCTTCCTCGAACGAGGCGCCCGTCAGCTTGCAGCCGCGGTAGGTGACCGAGGCCAGCTTGGAACGCCGCCACTTCGTGTTGTTCAGGTCGCAGCCTTCAAACGTCGCGTCGACGGCGTCGACGGATTCGAAGTCGGCGCTGCCCGCGCGGCAGCGGCGCCAGGTGCTGCGCGCCAGTTTGCTGGCGAACAAGTTGGTTTCGGCAAAGGTACAGCGCTCGAAGGTGCAGCCTTGCAAATCCAGGCGCGACAAGTCTTCGCCATCAAACGCGCAATCGATGAAGTGGCGCAGCGATAGCGCCAGATGCTGTTCCATGCCGGCACGGTCGAGGGTCATGCCAGTTACTGCGGTGTCGTGTGTTGCCATCCGTCTCATTCCTAAAGTAAAAAAACAGGGGAGGGATGGCGCGGCGGAAAAGCAGCACGAACCAGACCGCCTCCCCGGCTGGTGGTACAGCCAAGGGTCAGCGCCGTGGGTCCGCGTGGGCGGGAGCATGCCGGACTGTGCCGGGCACTTACCGGGTTACCAACCGGTGCGCTCATTTTCGATCAGCGCGTATTGTAGCCTGTCCGAATCGCCCTTGCCAGTTCTTGCAAAGCCGGGTTAGTATCGTTGCAGGCACACCTGGAGCCTATCCCGGCAGATGAATACATCCTTTGCTAGCGCCCCTCAGAAGCGGGGACTGCGTTGCTCGTCGTCGCGTGGTTCGCCACGCGTCCTCCTCACGCCTTGTCCGCGCATCTGATGAACTGCTAGCAGAGGACGCTCCCTGCCGGGACAGGCTCTTGCGCCAACGTCGCTCGGACGGATCCGGGCGCTTACGTAAAGAGATAACCATGACCGACAGCCAAGCTCCGCGCAGCTTTTCGCGCATCAATCGCCTCCCCCCCTACGTTTTCAATATCACCGCCGAGCTCAAGATGGCCGCGCGCCGCCGTGGCGAGGACATCATCGACATGTCGATGGGCAATCCCGATGGCGCCACGCCGGCGCACATCGTGGACAAGCTGATCGACACCGTCAAACGTCCCGACACGCATGGCTATTCCGCTTCCAAAGGCATACCCCGCCTGCGCCGCGCCATTTCGCACTGGTACAAGAAACGCTACGACGTCGACATCGACCCGGACAGCGAAGCCATCGTCACCATCGGCTCGAAAGAGGGCCTGGCGCATTTGATGCTGGCCACCCTGGACCGTGGCGACACGGTGCTGGTGCCGAATCCCAGCTACCCGATCCACATCTGGGGCGCCGTCATCGCGGGCGCCGACATCCGCTCCGTGCGCATGGGACCGGGCGTGGATTTCTTTGCCGAGCTGGAACGGGCGATCCGCGAAAGCTATCCGAAACCGAAAATGATGGTGCTGGGCTTCCCGTCCAACCCGACGGCGCAATGCGTGGAACTGGAATTTTTCGAGCGCGTGGTGGCGCTGGCCAAGCAGCACAATATTCTGGTGGTGCATGACCTGGCGTATGCCGACATTACCTTCGACGGCTGGAAGGCGCCGTCCATCATGCAGGTGCCGGGAGCGCGCGACGTGGCCGTCGAGTTTTTCACCATGTCGAAAAGCTACAACATGGCGGGCTGGCGCATCGGCTTCATGGTCGGCAATGCGGAACTGGTGGCGGCCCTGGCGCGCATCAAGAGCTATCACGACTATGGCAGTTTTACCCCGGTGCAAGTGGCGGCCATCGCGGCGCTGGAAGGTGATCAAAGCTGCGTGACGGACATCTGCGCGCAATACCAGCGGCGTCGCGACGTGCTGGTGAAAGGTTTGCATGAGGCAGGGTGGATGGTGGAAAAACCGAAAGCGTCGATGTATATCTGGGCGCACATCCCGGAAGCGTACCGCCACCTGGGCTCGCTGGAGTTTGCCAAGCTGCTGCTGCAAAAGGCCAAAGTCAGCGTGTCGCCGGGCATCGGTTTCGGCGAATATGGCGACGAATACGTACGCTTCGCCCTGATCGAAAACGAGGCCCGCGTGCGGCAAGCGCTGCGGGGCATCAAGAATATGTTGCGTTCTGGCGACGGGAAAATGGAAGTGACGGCATAAAAGTTGCCGCATGGAATTGCTTGTTGCCCGTAATATCACTGCTGCGTATTTCTGACATCACGAATATAAAGTGGTTTTATATGCTGCAACGCGGCATCATGCATCTGTCTCCTCTATCTCCTCCAAGGAAATAGATTCAGCCCGCTCCCGCAGCGGGCTTTTTTTTGTGCGGCGCTGGCGCTTTCACAATACCGTCTCCGCATGACTTTTATCAAAGTCCACCTCGCTGATACTGCCACCGTTTCAAGTTGCACATCTTGTCGCGTCAAGCGTGTCCATGGGCCGTCATGAACGACTGGCCTCTGGTGAATCTGTTTGTCCCAACCCTGTTGCCCCTCGTGTTTTTGAGCGCCTTCTTTCTTTTTGACCTGTCCACAACGGAAAAGGCGCAGGCCAATCATTGGTGGCCACCAAGGATGGCCAGTTGTCGTGGGTAGGGCATGTGCGTCAACGGACTGTATGAATTGCAGCATCCCTCGGCCGGCAGGGTGGTGTCGCAGCTGTGAGTACGAACAGCTTCTGGCTGGTGGCCGCAGTGCTGATATTTCATGCGCCGATCGCGGCGGCAGGGCCCGTTTTCCGACGAAAAAGTGCGGTTTCACCGGGTGGCTGAAATCGCTGCGGCACAATTGCGTGCTGCTTGCCTCGCCGATCCTCACCATCGCGGCCGGAGGCTTATACCCGGGCATTCACTTGACAACACAGGGATAAGGTGACTGGCCTGAAGTACAAGGAATTAAGTACAAGGAATTAAATACAAGGAATTAAATACAAGGAATTAAGTACAAGGAGGAGTTCGACCATGGCGCGATTGGTACACCAATTCCTGCAAGATGAAGAGCGCAGCCGCAATCTGGTCGCGGCGGTCGGCATGGGCGCGGGCGTGATACTGCTTACCTTGTCGATACTCAATACCTTCCTTGCCCGTTAATTTGCCCAGCTTGCCAGGTATCGCCGCCGCCCGCGGGCGGCGTGCCGACTTGCAGGCCGCCGCAAGCGTCAATTATCCCTCCCCATTCCCCGTAAACCGCCGCACCGCCACTTCCCACTGCTGCATCAGGCTGGCAGCCTGGTCGCGTCCGATGGTGGGCAGGAAGGTTCTTTCCGCGCGCCAGTGCGTCGCCAGCTCGTCGGTGCTTTGATACACGCCGATGGCCAAGCCCGCCAGGTAGGCCGCGCCCAGGGCCGTTGTTTCGATCACTTGCGGGCGCACCACGGGAATGCCCAGCAGGTCGGCCTGGAATTGCAGCAGCAGGTTGTTGGCGCAGGCGCCGCCGTCCACGCGCAGCTCGGTGATCGGTGCTTGCGCGTCGCGCGTCATGGCGCCCAGCAGGGCGGCGCTCTGGAAGGCGATCGCTTCCAATGCCGCGCGGGCGATGTGGCCCACCGTGCTGCCGCGGCTCAAGCCCAGGATGGCGCCCTTGGCCGACGGCACCCAGTAGGGCGCACCGAGTCCCGTGAACGACGGCACGAAGACCACGCCGCCCGAATCGGGCACGGAGGCGGCCAGGCCTTCCGCTTCGCCCGCGTGGCCGATGGCGCCCAGGCCGTCGCGCAGCCATTGCACCACGGCGCCGCCGATGAAGACGCTGCCTTCGAGCGCATACGCGGGCTGCGTGCCCACCTGGCAGGCGGCCGTGCTGATCAGGCCATGCTGCGATTGCGCGCATTGGTCGCCCGTATTCAGCAGCAAAAAGCAGCCGGTGCCATAGGTGTTCTTCGCCATGCCCGGCTTGAAGCAGGTCTGGCCGAACAGCGCCGCCTGCTGGTCGCCGGCGATGCCGCCGATGATGACGGGGCTGCCCAGCATCTCCGCATCCGTTTCGCCATACACGTGGCTCGACGGGTGGACGGATGGCAGCAGGCTGGCGGGAATGCCCAGCCAGTCGAGCAGCTGGTCATCCCAGCAGCCTTCATGCAGGTTCCACAGCATGGTGCGCGAAGCGTTGCTGACGTCGCTCACGTGCAGGCGGCCGCCCGTCATTTTCCACGCCAGCCAGGTATCGATGGTGCCGAAGGCCAGTTCGCCGCGCATGGCCCGCGCGCGGGCGCCGGGCACGGCGTCGAGTATCCAGCGCAGCTTGGTGCCGGAAAAATACGGATCGAGCACCAGGCCTGTTTTCGCGTGGATGGCGCCGGCCAGGCCGCGCGCGCGCAAGTCCTCGCACAGCGCTTCCGTGCGGCGGTCTTGCCAGACGATGGCGTTGTAGACGGGTTCGCCCGTGGCGCGGTCCCACACCACCGTCGTTTCGCGCTGGTTGGTGATGCCCAGCGCGCCCAGCGCATCGGCCCGCAAGCCCGTCTTGGCCAGCACTTCGCGGCAGGTCCCGATCTGGCTGTGCCAGATTTCCATCGGGTCGTGCTCGATCCAGCCCGGCTGCGGGAACAGCTGGCGAAATTCGCGCTGCGCCACGGCGACGATGGCGCCTGTTTCATCGAAGACCATGCTGCGCGAACTGGAGGTGCCCTGGTCGAGGGCCAGCAAATACGTCATGCCGCCACCTCCTGCGCCAGATGCACCGCCAGCCACTGCTGCAGGCGCGCCACGTCGGCCGGCGCGCAGCGCAAGCCCAGTTTGCTGCGCCGCCACAGGATGTCGTCGCTGCTTCTGGCCCATTCCACCTCGATCAGATAGCACGCTTCGGCCTCGTACAGGCCCGGCGCCAGCTGCGCGCCCAGGTCGGCCAGCGAGGCGGCGCCCGTCA
>NZ_NRDQ01000159.1 GCF_002878455.1 Janthinobacterium sp. AD80 | reverse complement strand
CCTGGCGCGCGTCGCCGCCTGCGGCGGCCCGGCCGGCCTGGGCGTGCTGCGGCATTTCGGCGCGTTTGCCGAAACCATCCTCGACAAGATGCTGCTGTGGGGCGGCCTGTATGACACGCGCGGCGTCAGCCTGCACGGTGTCGATGGCGCCGATGGCGTCAACCGCTGCATCGACGAGGGCCGCGGCGCCTTGCTGGTCTGCGCCCATCTGGGCAACCTGGAACTGTGCCGCGTGCTGTCGCGCCGCGATACGCGATTGAAGCTGACCGTGCTCGTGCACACGCGCCATGCGCAGGCTTTCAACCGAATGCTGGCGCGCCTGAATCCCGACAGCCAGCTCAATCTGATGCAGGTGACGGAAATGACGCCCGCCACGGCCATGCTGCTGGCCGAAAAGGTGGCGCAGGGCGAATTCGTGGTGATCGCCGGCGACCGCATTCCCGTCTCGCCGCAGCCGCGCGTGGCCGTGGCGCCGTTCCTGGGCCAGCCGGCTGCGTTTCCGATTGGCCCGTATGTGCTGGCCAGCGTGCTGCAATGCCCCGTGTACCTGCTGTTTTCAACGCGCATCGGCGAGCGCTCGGAAATCCATTTCGAACTGTTCCGCGAATCCCTGCATCTGCCGCGCAAGGCGCGCGAGGCGATGCTGGCCGACCTGGCCGCCGCCTATGCCGCGCGGCTGCAGCACCATTGCCTGCGCGCGCCGCTCGAATGGTTCAATTTCTACGATTTTTGGCAACTCCCCGATACTTCAAGACTGGATACTCCCGATGCAACTCGCTGACCTGAAAAATCCCCGGCGCGCCGTCCGCTTTGACCGCGAGCGCCTGCGCATCGAAGACATTACCGACATCGCGCATGGCCGGGCCAGCGCCGAACTGTCGAGCGACCCCGTGTTCCTGGCGGCGATCGCGCGCGGCGCCGATTTCCTCGACCGCCTGCTGCGCGAGGATGGCACCATCTATGGCGTGACCACGGGCTACGGCGATTCGTGCACGGTCACGGTGCCGCCGGAACTGGTGGCCGAACTGCCGCACCACCTGTACACCTACCACGGCTGCGGCCTGGGCGAATTCTTCACGCCGGCGCAGACGCGCGCCATCATGGCCACGCGCCTGGCATCGCTCTCCAAAGGTTTTTCCGGCGTCAGCGTGGAGCTGCTGGCGCAGATCGCGCGCCTGCTCGACGCCGGCCTGCTGCCGCTGATTCCGTCCGAAGGTTCGGTCGGCGCCAGCGGCGATCTGACGCCGCTGTCCTACCTGGCGGCGGTACTGTGCGGCGAGCGCGAAGTATGGCGCGACGGCGTGCAGGTGCCGGCGGAACAGGCATTGCGCGAAGCGGGCATCACGCCGTTGCGGCTGCGCCCGAAGGAAGGCCTGGCGATCATGAATGGCACGGCCGTCATGACCGCGCTGGCCTGCCTGGCGTATGAACGCGCCGACTACCTGGCCCGCCTGACGACGCGCATCACGGCCATGGCTTCGTTCGCGCTGGATGGCAATGCGCACCACTTCGATGCCACGCTGTTCTCCGTCAAGCCGCATCCGGGCATGCAGCAGGTGGCGGCCTGGCTGCGCGCCGACTTGCCCACCGATAGCTGGGAACGCAATGGCAAACGCCTGCAGGACCGCTATTCGATCCGCTGCGCGCCGCACGTGATCGGCGTGCTGGCCGACGCCCTGCCGTGGCTGCGCTCTTCCATCGAGAATGAACTCAATAGCGCCAACGACAATCCCATCATCGACGCCGAAGGCGAGCGCGTGCTGCATGGCGGACATTTTTACGGCGGCCATATCGCCTTTGCCATGGACAGCATGAAGAACACGGTGGCCAACCTGGCCGACCTGCTGGACCGCCAGATGGCCTTGCTGGTCGACAGCCGCTACAACCAGGGCTTGCCGGCCAACCTGTCGGGCGCCACTGGACCGCGCGCGGCCATCAACCACGGCTTGAAGGCGCTGCAGATCAGCGCCTCCGCGTGGACGGCCGAAGCGCTGAAACTGACCATGCCGGCCTCCGTATTTTCGCGCTCGACCGAGTGCCACAACCAGGACAAGGTCAGCATGGGCACCATCGCCGCGCGCGACTGCCTGCGCGTGCTGGAACTGTGCGAGCAGGTGGCAGCCGCCTTGCTGATCACCGTGCGCCAGGGCGTCTGGCTTCGCTGCAAGGTCAACCCCGACGTGCTGCCGCAGGCGGCGCTGACGGCCATGCTGGAAGCGCTGGCGGCCGATATCGCGCCGGTGGAAGAAGACCGCCGCCTCGACCCGGAACTGCGCGTGCTGCTCGAACGCATGCGCGCCCGGGCCTGGCCGCTGTATGGAGCCGCGAATGACTGAGACGCATAAAGTGCGCGGCAAAAAGGCCGCGCCCAGCCGCTGGTACGCGGAAGTGGAGATGCAGGTGCAGTTTTTCGACCTCGATCCGATGGAAATCGTCTGGCATGGCCGCTACGTCAAATACCTGGAGGTGGTGCGCTGCGCGCTGCTCGACAGCATCGGCTACAACTACGTCGACATGAAGGCCTCCGGCTATGCCTGGCCAGTGATCGACATGCACTTGCGCTACGTGGCGCCGGCCACGTTCGGCCAGCGCCTGACCCTGCGCGCCGACCTGGTGGAGTGGGAAGACCGCCTGAAGATCGACTACCTGGTCAGCGACAGCGCGACGGGCAAGCGCCTGAACCGCGCCAGCACGACGCAGGTCGCCGTGGATATGGCCAGCGGCGAAATGTGCTTTGCCTCGCCGCCCGTACTGTTTGAAAAATTGGGATTGAAGTCCGCATGAAAAAGCATATCAAAATTCTGCTGGCGGGCCTGTGCCTGCTGGCGACGGCGTCCGCGCACGCTGCCGCGCCCGTGGCGAAGATCGAGGCCATGCTGGCCAAGCCGCAGCAGCTGTGCGGCCGCTTCGACCAGAGCAAGCAGCTGGCGGGCATGAAGAAGGCGCTGGCGTCGAATGGGCGCTTCTGCGTGGTGGCGGGCAAGGGCGTGCTGTGGCGCACCCTGCAGCCGTTTCCGAATACCCTGCGCCTGACGCGCGACGAGATCGTGCATTTCCAGGGCGAGCGCGTGGCCATGCGCCTCGATGCGAAGACGGAGCCGGTGGTCAAGATGATCAACAGCGTGCTGTTTTCGCTGCTGGCCGGCGACCTGGCGCAGCTCGATACCCTGTTTGAAGTCGATGGCAGCATCGACGGCGGCACCTGGCAGGTGGCGCTGAAGGCGCGCCAGCCGGCGCTGGCCAAGGCCATCGGCAGTATACGCCTCGATGGCGGCGCCTTCGTGAAAAACATCAGCATCAGCGAAGCGAGCGGCGACCGCACCAGCATCGTGTTTTCGGCGATTGAAACGGGACCGGCCGCCATCACGGCGCAAGAGGCGGCCCTGTTTTGAACGCGCTGACAAAGCGCGGCCGCAACGCCGGGCGCCTGCTGGCCATCGCCTGGGCGCTGGTGGTGGCGCTGCTGCTCGCGCATAACGCCTACCTGTGGCTGGGCAAGCGCATCGCGCCGGAAACCGACATTCTGGCCCTGCTGCCGGTGCAGGAGCGCGACCCGGTGCTGCAGGCCTCGTTTACACACATGGTCGACGCGGCGCAGCAGCGCGTGGCGGTGCTGGTCGGCGCGCCCGACTGGGCCGACGCCAGGCGCGCGGCCGAAGCCTACGGCGCCGTGCTGGCGCGCCACGCGGACCTGTTCCATTCCACGCCGCTCGACGAGCAGACGCAGAACGACTGGCTGGCCCTGTTCCAGCAGCACCGCCTGACGCTGCTGGCGGCACCGCAGGAAACGCAGCTGCGCCAGGAAGCGCCGTCATTCTGGCGCGATGCTGCCCTGAGCCAGTTATACAGCCCGTTTGGCGGGCCGAAACTAGGCGCTTGGCAGGATGATCCCTTCGGCCTGTTCAGCGGCTGGGTGCAGGAGCGGGCGCAGGAAACCCCCGTGCGTCCGCGCGACGGCCATCTGTTTGTCGCCGATGGCGAGCGCCAGTATGTGCTGCTGCCGCTGACCTTGCGCCTACCCGCCTTTTCGCTGGGCGCGCAGGAAAGCGCGCTGCCCGTGCTGGCGCAAGCCGAGGCGGCGGCGCGGCAAGCCGTGGCCGGTGTGGAAATCATCAGCGCCGGCGTGATCCTGCATGCGGCGGCCGCCAGCAGCCAGGCGGCGGGCGAGATGTCGACCATCGGCCTGGGCTCCCTGGCGGGCATCATCCTGCTGACGTGGCTGACCTTTCGCTCGGTCAAGCCGATTGCGCTGATCCTGCTGTCGATCAGCATCGGCTGCCTGGGTTCGCTCTCCGTGTGCTGGCTGCTGTTCGGTAAAGTCCACCTGATGACCCTGGTGTTTGGCGCCAGCCTGATCGGCGTGGCGCAGGATTACGGCATCTACTTCCTGTGCAACCGCCTGGGCGCCGATCCCGCGCTCGACTCGCGCGCCTTGCTGCGCCGGCTGCTGCCGGGCCTGTGCCTGACCTTGCTGGCGGCCGTCATCGGCTATATGGGCCTGGCCTTGACGCCGTTCCCGGGCCTGCGCCACATGGCCGTGTTTTCCGCCCTGGGCCTGGTATTCGCCTGGCTGACCGTGGTCTTCTGGTTCCCCGCGCTGATAGGCGGCGGCAGCCTGAAAAGCGGCGTCCTGGTCGCGCGCTACGGCGCGCGCGCGCGCTGGCCGCTGCTGCGCGCCAATCGCGCCACCTTGATTGGCGGCGTGCTGTTTGCCGTGTTCGCCGTCGTCGGCATCAGCCGCCTGGGCGTCAACGACGATATCCGCCTGCTGCAAACGCCGCCCGCGCACCTGATACGCGACCAGATCAAGCTGGGAAAACTGCTGGACGGCCCCACGCCGGTGCAGTTCTACCTGGTGCGCGGCGACAGCGCAGAGAGCGTGCTGCAACGCGAGGAAACCCTGAAACTGCGGCTGCTGCCCCTGATCGCGCAAAAGCACATCAGTGGCGTGCAGGCCATGTCGAACTGGGTGCCGTCGCTGCAGACGCAGGCGGCGCGCCGGGCCTTGCTCGATGCGGCCATCCTGCAGCCGGGCGCCGCGCTCGACCTGCTGGCGCAGTCCGTCGATGAAGGCCCCGAGTGGGCCGGAAAAGTGCGCGCGCAACTGGAACAGGCAGGCGCGCCGCTGTCGATCGACGCCTTCCTGCAGGTGCCGGCCAGCGAACCGTGGCGTCATCTGTGGCTGGGCAAGGTCGAAGGCGGCTATGCCTCCATCGTCGCCCTGCGCGGCATGCAGTATGCGGCCATCCCTTTGCTGGCGAAGGCGGGCGAGGGCATGCCCGGCGTGCAGTGGGTCGACAAGGTGAGTGAAATTTCTTCGGTGCTGGGGCGCTACCGCGTCTACATGGGCGCCGTGGTACTGGGCGCCTATGTGGTGGTATTCGGCTTGCTGCTGCCCCGTTACCGGCGCCGCACCTGGCGCGTGCTGGCGCCCACGGCGCTGGCCAGCGTGGCGGTCCTGGCCCTGCTAGGTTACTTGAATTTGCCGCTGCAGCTGTTCCACGTGCTGGCGCTGATGCTGCTGCTGGGCGTGGGCGTCGACTACGGCATCTTCATGCAGGAACACCCGGACCGCCGCAACAACACGCCATGGCTGGCCGTGGGACTGTCTGCGGCAAATACCATTCTGTCTTTCGGCTTGCTGGCATTGAGCAAGACGGCGGCACTGCAGGCATTTGGCTTGACGATGCTGATCGGTACGGCGCTGGTCTGGCTGCTGTCGCCGTGCTTTGCCACAGCCGATCCTCGTAGCGCGGCCGATGCCGCAGGAGAAATCTGATGTTTTTGCGTTGTCAACGATGGGCGCCGGCACTGCTGCTGGCACTGGCCGGCTGCGCCAGTACGCCACCTTCGGCGCCGGCGCGCCTGGGCCTGAAACTGGCGCCGCAGGCGCTGGGCGCCACGGTCAGCGTGCAGCAGCATCTGGTCGTCGAACGGGCAGGGCGCATCGACGAACTCGATGCGGCGCTGGAGGTGGAGGCGTCGCACCTGGACCTGGTGGGCCTGGCATTCGGCCAGCGCGTGCTGTCGCTGCATTACGACGGCAAGGAGATGACGTCCTGGCGTCACCTGATGCTGCCGGCACAGGTGCGCGCGGAAGACGTGCTGGAAGACATGCAGCTGACCCTGTGGCCGCGCGAGGCGATCGCCGATGCCTTGCCGGCCGGCTGGCGCATCGAGGACAGCGGCTTGCGCCGCACCCTGTTCCTGCACGACGAGGCGGTGACGGTGATCGACTACAGCGCCATGCCGCGCTGGAGCGGCACGGTGGTGCTCGACAACCTGCGCTACCGCTATCGCCTGACGATACAGAACGCCCCGGAAGGAAGCTGAATGACTGGCCTGACCGTGTATCTGAATGACTGCGGCATCGTCTGCGCGCTGGGCGCCAGCCGGGAAGAAGTGCGCGCGCGCCTGTTCGCCGCGGACAGCGGCGTGCTGCCCGTCGATACCTACACGCCCGGCCGCGTGCTGCCGCTGGGCGTGGTCGATGCGTCACTGCCAGAGATGGCGCAGCACGGCATCGCCGCGCGCAGCCGCAATAACCGGATGGCGCTGGCGGCGCTGGCGCAGATCCGCCCGGCCGTGGAGCAGGCCATCGCCCGCTACGGCGCTGACCGCGTCGCCGTGGTAATCGGCACCAGCACCTCGGGCATAGGCGAGACGGAAGACGCCATCGGCCAGCACGTGGCCGGCGGCGGCTTGCCGCCAACCTTTCACTATGGCCAGCAGGAGATGGCGTCGCCGGCACTGATGCTGGCCGATGAATTGGGCATCGACGGCCCGGCGCTCGTGCATTCGAGCGCCTGCTCGTCGAGCGCCAAGGCGATGGCCAGCGCCGCGCGCCTGATCCGCATGGGTTTGTGCGATGCCGTGCTGACGGGCGGCGTCGATACCCTGTGCGGCTTTACCGTGGCTGGCTTTTCGGCGCTGGCATCCGTCAGCGAACGGCGCTGCAATCCGCTGGGCGCCGGCCGCGACGGCATCAATATCGGCGAAGGCGCGGCCCTGTTCCTGATGACGGCACAGCCGGCCGCCGTGGCTTTGCGCGGCTGGGGCGAATCGTCGGACGGGCACCACATGTCGGCGCCTGATCCCGCAGGCGGCGGCGCGCGCCTGGCCATCGGCCAGGCGCTGGCACGCGCCGGCATCAAGGCGGCGCAGGTCGATTACGTGAACTTGCATGGCACGGCCACGCAGCAGAACGATGCGATGGAAGCGCGCGTGGTCGCCGACCTGTTTGGCGGCCAGGTGATGGCCAGTTCCACCAAGCCCCTGACGGGCCACGCGCTGGGCGCGGCGGCGGCCATCGAGGCAGCCCTGTGCTGGCTGGCGATGCAGGACGATAACGCCGAGGGCTTGCTGCCGCCGCACCTGTGGGATGGCGTGCCGGACGACGCGCTGCCGGCCCTGCGCCTGGCCTTGCCCGGCGCGCGCCTGGGGCGTCCGCTCGACTGGGCGTTGAGCAATTCGTTTGCTTTCGGCGGCTCGAACGCCGCGTTGCTGTTCGGGAGGGGCGCATGAGTTTTCCTCCTATCGGCGAACTGGTGCCGCATTCCGGCGCCATGGTGCTGCTCGACCGGGTGCTGTCGGCCGATGCGGAAAACCTGTGCGCCGAAGTGGCCATCCACGCGGGCAGCGTGCTGTATGACGCCGCGTCGACCGGCGTGGGCAGCTGGGTCGGCATCGAATACATGGCGCAGGCGATCGCCGCGCATGCGGGCTACCGCGCCCGCCTGGCCGGTGCGCCCGTGAAGATCGGTTTTTTGTTGGGGGCGCGGCGCTACGAAGCGCAAGTGCCCCTGTTTGCCGCTGGCAGCCTGCTGCAGGTGCATGTGCAGCAGGCCTTGCAGGGCGAGAATGGACTGGGCGCGTTCGAGTGCCGTATCGAGATGGCCGGCGCCGTGCTGGCGCAGGCGACGATCACGGTATTCCAGCCCGAAGATGCAAAGCAATTTCTGCAGGAGAGTATGAATGGAGCGCAGCATGAGTAAAAGTGTGTTGGTAACGGGATCGTCGCGCGGCATCGGCAAGGCGATCGCCTTGCGCCTGGCGCGCGATGGCTTTGACGTGGTACTGCATTGCCGCAGCGCGCGTGCCGAAGCCGAGGCGGTGGCGCAGCAGATCGCGGCGATGGAACCGGGGCATGGTCGTGTCGCGCGTGTGCTGCAATTCGATATCGGCGACCGTGCCGCGGCAGCCTGCGCGCTGGAAGCGGATATCGCCGAGCATGGCTGCTATTACGGCGTGGTGTGCAACGCCGGCGTGGCGCGCGACAACGCGTTCCCCGCCATGTCGGGCGAAGACTGGGACATTGTCCTGCAAACCAATCTCGATGGTTTCTACAATGTGCTCAACCCGCTGGTGATGCCGATGGTACAGCGCCGCAAGCCGGGGCGCATCGTCACCATCGCCTCCGTGTCGGGCCTGATCGGCAACCGCGGGCAAGTCAATTACAGCGCCGCCAAGGCGGGCATCATCGGCGCCACCAAGGCGCTGGCGCTGGAACTGGCCAAGCGCGCCATCACGGTGAACTGCGTGGCGCCGGGCCTGATCGAGACGGACATGATCAGCGAGGTGCCGCTCGACGAGGCGCTGAAGATGATCCCCGCGCGCCGCGTCGGCACGCCGGAAGAAGTGGCCGCCGCCGTCAGTTTCCTCGTCGGCGAAGAGTCAGGCTACATCACGCGCCAGGTCATTTCCGTCAACGGAGGCATGGCATGAGCCGCCGCGTAGCCGTGACCGGCATGGCCGGCATCAGCCCGATCGGCAACGACTGGCCGGCCATCCGCCAGTGCCTGGGCGAGTACCGCAACGCCGTCGTGCGCATGGACGAATGGGCCGACTATGAAGGCTTGAACACGCAGCTGGGCGCGCCGGCCGCGCCGTTCGCGCTGACGGAGCGCTACAACCGCAAGGCCGTGCGCAGCATGGGACGCATCGCGCTGATGGCCACGCGCGCCAGCGAACTGGCGCTCGAGCATGCTGGCCTGGCCGGGCACCCCGTGGTGAAAAGCGGGCAGATGGGCATTTCCTTCGGTTCGTCCGCCGGCACGCCCAGCGCCATCGGCGACTTTGGCCGCATGATGGAAGAGCGCACCACCAAGGGCATCAACGCCACCACCTACATCAAGATGATGGCGCACACAGCGCCCGTCAACATCGGCGTGTTCTTCGGCGTCACGGGCAGGGTCATCACCACGTCGAGCGCCTGCACCTCGGGCAGCCAGGGCATCGGCTACGCCTACGAGGCGATCGCCGGCGGCAAGCAGCTGGCGATGATCGCCGGCGGCGCCGAGGAACTGTGCGCCACCGAGGCGGCCGTCTTCGACACCCTGTTCGCCACCAGCACGTGCAACGATGCGGGCCATACGACGCCGCGCCCGTTCGACGCCAGCCGCGACGGCCTGGTCATCGGCGAGGGTGCCGGCTGCCTGATCCTCGAGGAATTCGAGCATGCGCAGGCACGCGGCGCCACCATCCACGCGGAACTGGTGGGCTTCGGCACCAACAGCGACGGCTGTCACGTGACCCAGCCGAACGCCGCCACCATGCGCCAGGCGATGCTGCTGGCGCTGGCCGACGCGGGCCTGCAGCCATCCGATATCGGCTACATCAACGCGCACGGCACGGGTACGCAGCAGGGCGATATCGCCGAGTCGCAAGCCACGTTCGAGGTATTCGGCGACCGCACGCCTATCAGCTCGCTGAAAAGCTACATGGGCCACACCCTGGGCGCCTGCGGCGCGCTGGAAGCATGGATCAGCATCGAGATGATGCGCGAAGGCTGGTTCGCCCCGACCATCAACCTGCAGCAGGTCGACCCGCAATGCGCGCCGCTCGACTATATCGCCGGCGAAGGCCGTGCCATTGAATGCGAGTACGTGATGTCGAACAATTTTGCCTTTGGCGGCATCAACACGTCGCTGATTTTCAAGCGTTACCGACCGTGACTTCGTTGCGAGCTGTCTGCCGGCGATACGCCGGCCGTGCGTGCGTGCTGGGCATGCTGGCGGCGCTGGCGGCGTGCGGCACCCTGTCACGCATGGAAATCGACTCCGACCAGGCATCGGGCGAGCGCTATGCCGTCAGCGGCGATCTGCGCAAGGAGGTCGATGCGCTGGCGCAGCCGCTGATCGACAAGGGGGCTACGCCGGGTGTGGTGGTCGGTGTTCTGCTGCCCGATGGCAGCGTGCAGTGTTACGGCTATGGCACGACCGAGCATGCCGTCAGCGGTCACCGGCCCGATGGCGATACCCTGTTTGCCGTTGGGTCGATCAGCAAGGGTTTTTTGAGCGCCACCACGGCGGTGCTGGTGCAGCAGGGCGTCTTTGCCTGGGATGACACGCTCGAGCGGCTGTTGCCGCCAGGCACGCCATTGAGCGCATCCGCGCGCAAGATCACCTTGCTGCAGCTGGTCACGCATACCTCGGGCTTGCCGCGGCAGCCATTTACGCCGCAAACCCTGTTGTACTTTGTCGAATACCTGTTTACAGGCGAGAGCTTTTACCGCCACTTCGACCGTGACTATCTGCTGGCCTACCTGGCCGATTTTGATGCGCCCGCAACGACAGCGCCCAACTATTCGAATATCGGCTATGGCTTGCTGGGCCATGTGCTGGAACTGCGCACGGGAAAAAAGATGGATGCCCTGGTCAGTGAAACCATCTTGCAGCCACTGGCACTCGACAGCACCGGTTATCACCCGCAGGGCTTGCCTGGCTTTGCCGCGCGTGCGCATGGCCATGTCGGCGATCAGCCCAAGTTCATGCGGCGCGGAAGCGAGGCTCCGGATTGGGAGTTCACTGACGTGTTGACGGGCTCGGCTGCCCTGTATTCGACGGCGAATGATCTGCTGCGCTATGCGCGGGCAAATATCCGGGGCAGCGACGATCCCGTGCTGGACAGGGCCTTGCACGACACCCTGAGCGTACGGGTGGACCGGCCGGTCGAGGCGGCGGCACTGGCATGGCTGGTGGATGATATCGATGGCAACAAGATCACCTACCAGGTGGGTTTCGTGGCGGGCTACTCCAGCTACATCGGTCTCGATGTCAAGAACCGGACAGGCGTGGTGGTCTTGCAAAACAGTTTTAACTGGACGAATAGCATCGGCCATCGTTTGTTGTTAAGAATTTCCAAGCGGAAACATATTTCAGCGTAAAATTGCAGTTCAGATAATTAATGGAGTAATTGTGAAGCCTGTTTTTAAGCTGTTATTCGTGATGATGTGTGGCATTGGCGTGGCCGGATGCAAGAGCCGGCCCGTGCCCCATTCGGCCTATCAGACCACCTTGCCGCAAGTGGGGACGGTGGTGACCATCGGCATTGGCGAGAAAATGCTCATCAAGAGCGATGCAGTGGAAACCCGCGCACTGGTGCTGGCGCAGGACCAGCCACTCGGCGAGTTTATCGTGCGCAAGGGAACGTATCCGCAAATTGCGGACAAGGCGGAGTACCAGACCTTTGGCGGCGTGGTCATGGCGACTGCGGGCGGCACCGTGGCCAAGCAGAACAAGCTGCATCTGTTCAGCAAGGATGGCACCATCTGCATCGGCCGCGCGCCATGCGCCAAGTTCGATTACGTCATGGGCGTGACGACCAATTATCAGGCGGCGAGTTTCCAGAATACCTTGATTTATAGCGGACGTATCGGCGACAAGATCACCCTTGGCTACCGTGAGTTCCAGCGCAACGTGGCCCGCCCCGCATTCAATAACGACGTGACGTACGACCTGTCCGAGTCCATGATCTTGGGTTACAAGGGCGCAAGGCTGGAAGTGCTGCACGCGAGCAATACTGAAATCAGCTACAAGGTGCTGGCAGGTTTTGATTGACCCTTGGCTACGCATCTTTTCGCCGTCTCTCGCGTAGCAAGGAAGTTGTAGGCACGTAGCAGTAACTAGCAGGCAAGCAGCAGGGAAGTCGTTCAATCGGTGGCGGGTGCCGTCCGGCAGGTCGGTGGTGCCTGGAAACCATTCCAATAAAAAGAGAAAGAGAATATGCAAAAAGTATCAAAAGCAGTCATTCTGGCCGGCGCATTGCTGTCCGTGTCCATGTTGCAAGGTTGTGCCACAAGCGTCAAGGCGTCGTCGACGCAGAATCCGGCACCGCGCGAGGCCTTCTCGTCGTTTGGCCGTATCGAAGTCAAGCCGACGGTATTTGCCAAAGGTTACGAGGGTAACCAGGCTGGCATGGCGAAAATCGATGAAAACATTCGCAAGGACCTGGCCGAATCGCTGAAAACGTGGAATGCCGGTCCCGCCAACGGTCGCGTGCTGATCATCGAACCGATCGTCGAAGAGATCCAGTTCAAGAGCGGCGCCAAGCGCGTATTCCTGGGTCCATTGGCCGGCAGCTCGGGCGTGCGCATGCGCGTCATGATCCGCGATAGCAAGGGCGTCCTGGTGGCGACCCCGGAATTCTTCCAGCGCGCAGATGCCATGGCAGCCGGCTTTACGCTGGGCGTGCATGACAATCTGATGCTGACACGCGTCGCCAACCTGACCAGCGCGTACATCAAGGCCAACTATGCGCGTGCCGAAGGCGGCCCGACGGGCGCCGATAACAAGGCGGTCGAAGCACCGATGGCAAACTAAGACGGGCGCGCGCGCAAGCGCCAGCACACGCGATGACTATGGCAGCGACGGGCAACCGCGCTGCCATTTTTTGCCGCATGCGGACGAACGATTTGTGGCAGACTGCGCCTTTGCCTATTCCCCTGCCGCCATGTCTCCAGTCTTGTCCGGCGCCACGATCTGGCTGCTCGATAGCCGCACGATCGCTGCTGCGCAGCTGCATCGCTATGTATCCTGGCTGGGACCGGCCGAAGCGGCCCGTTACGCGCGCTTCGCGCGGCCGCTGCGCCAGCGCCAGTTCCTGCTGGGACGCGCCATGCTGCGCGTGGCGATGGGAGAATTGCTGCAGCTGCCAGCAAAGTCCGTCGTGCTGGAAGAACGCGCCGGCCAGGCGCCGCTGCTGCTGTCGCCCGCGCCGGGCGCGCAGTTCAGTATTTCGCACAGCGGCCACTGGGTCGCGTGCGCGCTGAGCGCTACCACGCGGCTGGGGCTCGATATCGAGCTGCGCGACCCTGGCCGCGACGTGCTGGCGCTGGCCGGCCAGGCGTTTGGCGCGGCCGTGGCCGCTGAATTGCAAGGCTTGCCGGAGGCGGCGCGGCTGGCCCTGTTCTACCGGCGCTGGAGCGAAGCCGAGGCGCGCTACAAGCTGGGCGTGGCGGCGGCCAGCTGCGTGGCCGTGGCGCACGCCGAATTGTCCATCGTGCTGTGCAGCGCCGCACCGCTGGCGCAGGCGCCTGCCCTGGTCGTGCCGGGCCTGGTGCCGGATTAATTTCCCCGCACCACGATTTCCTGTATCTGCGGTTCGCGCTGGCGCAGGAAGCGGGTGATGGAGTCGACGCTGACGACGTCGATCTGGCGCGTCATGCGGCGCTCGAAAGGGTGGTCGTCAAAAGCGATATTCGCGCGGAACATGCGCGCGCCCAGGCGCGTGGCGGCGGGTATGCTCAGCGTTTGCGGCGCGTAGCTGGCGCTGCGCAGCCAGCCTTGCGCTTCGGCCCGCGTCTCGATCTTGCCAGGCGCGTTGCTGGCAGCGGCCAGCAGTTCCAGCACCCACTGGTTCGAGTTCTGGTACTTGGTGGAAAACGGGTAGGCCAGCATATTGTAGTGTGCCTCATGCAGGCGCTTGGGCGTGCTCGACGCCAGCAGGCGCGCCAGTTGCTGCTGCGTATCCTGGCCGGGAATCAGGATCAGGGATTCATACATGAACACATCATCCATGAAGAAATTGCCCAAGCCTTCGTTGAACAGCGACGATTGCGCCGTGCCGCATTCATTGAGTTCATGCACCACCAGCCAGCGCCCTTGCGGGTGGTCGCGCCAGGCCAGCGCCACGTGCGAATAGCGCAAATTGTACTTGGACAAGTCCTGGCCGACGCGCGCCACCAGCGCCACTTGCGCGCCCGAACCATCGAGCGCCTGCAAGGTCTTTTGCGCCAGGTCCATGGACTTGGCGAGAGTGGTGGCATCGGTGGGTTTTTCCTCGCACGAGCGCCCCGCATGGGCGGCGCCGGCCAGGGCCAGGCTGATGATCATGGCAGTCAGGTATTTCATGGGGTTCACGCTTTCGAGTGATGAAGGATGGCATTGCCGGCCGCATTCGGCACATAGGCGATGGCCTTGCCGGACAGCACCAGCATGTGGCCTGTCGAGACGGCGACCACCTGGATCACCGTGCCGGCCGCCAGCGACAGGCCCTGCGTGGCTTGCTTGCCCAGCTTGACCGACGCCGTGGCGGCCTTCGAGGCGCCTTTGGCCGTGCTCTTCAGCACGACAATGCTGCCGTCGGCCACGTTTTCCACCGTGTCGATGACGACCTCACCGGCGCTGGCCAGCACGACTATGGAGCCGACCAGCACGATGGCCGACGCCATGCTGGCGTTGTCGGAGGCGCGGGAGCTGTCGGCGTTGGCGGCCTGCGATGTCAGGGTAGCTGCGCACAGCAAGGTCATGGCGAGTATGTGTTTCATGGATGTCCTGTTTTTCTTGATGGGGCTTAGACTTGGGAGTGGTGCAGCAAGGCCTTGCCCAGTTCGTTCGGGATGAAGGCGATGGCCTTGCCGGACAGCACCAGCATGTGGCCGGTGGACAGCGCCACCACGCTGAGCACGGTGCCGGCGGCCAGAGACAGGCCCTTGGCCGCTTGCGTGCTCATCTGTATTGACGCGCCACCCGCTTCGGACGCGCCTTTCAGCACGACGACGATGCCTTCGCCCACCGTTTCCACGCTGGTAACGACGATCTGCCCGGAGGCGACCAGCATCGACATGGAGCCGGCCACCACGATGGCGGAACCCTGGCTCAGGTTTTGCGATCCTTTCGACAGGTTTTCCGAAGCGGCCGCCTGGGCCGAACCCGCCACGGAGCCGGCCAGCAGCAGCGACAAGGACAAGCAGATGGGTAGCAAGCGTTTCATGGGTGTCTCCTTCTTGATATGCCTGATTGGCAGAGGCATGATTGTCGACGCCAGCATTCCGGTCAATCGGAACGCTACTCGTAGTGGGCAGTCATACTTCAAGTATTACTTTTTGATACTATCTTGGCTTGTAGCAATTAAAGGATAGCCATGCCCCAGACCCATGCCTTGATCGAAGCCTTGAAGCGGCTGTTAAAAGCGCGCTCCCTCACCTATGCCGAACTGGCGCAGCGCATCGGCGTGTCCGAAGCCAGCGTCAAGCGCATGTTTTCGCAGAAACAATTTACCTTGCAGCGGCTGGACCAGATCCTGGTGGCCATCGGCAGTGATTTCCAGCAGCTGGCGCAGGCCGTGCAGACGGCACAGGCCACGCCGACCCTGATCACGGGATTGACGTATGCGCAGGAGAAGGAAATCATCGACGATCCCAGGCTGTTCGTGGTGGCCGTCTCCGCGCTGAACCTGC
The DNA here is from genome assembly GCF_002878455.1 of Janthinobacterium sp. AD80. GTDB lineage: Bacteria > Pseudomonadota > Gammaproteobacteria > Burkholderiales > Burkholderiaceae_D > Janthinobacterium. Next base: position 3,442 of record NZ_NRDQ01000159.1, on the reverse strand, counting down.
TGCCGCTAGAACAGATCATCGCCATTTACGACATCAGCGAGGCGCAAGCCGTGAAATACCTGCTGCGCCTCGATAAAATCGGTTTTCTGGAACTGCTGCCGAATAACCGGGTCAAACTGCTGGTGGCGCGCACCTTTGCCTGGATACCGAATGGCCCCATCCACACCTATTTCAAGGAGGTTGCCTATGGTGACTACCTGAATTCCCAGTTCGACGGCGAAACGGAATTGCTGCGCCTGGTGAACGTGATGCTGTCGAAAAAATCCACGGCCGCTTTGCTGGAACGCCTGAAGCAGGTGGCTGTGGAGTTCTCGCAGCAGCATCAGGAAGACGCGCGTCTGCCTGGCAATGAACGTTTGGCCATCAGCTTCATGCTGGCGGCACGGCCCTGGATGCCGCAGACCTTCAAGGCATTGCTGCGGCAGTGAGCCAGCATTGCTAAGTCAGCGGCAGTGAGCCAGCAGCAGTGGGCCAGCAGCAGTAAGCCAGCGGCAGTAAGTCAGCATTAGTAAGCCAGCAGCAGTAAGCCAGCAGCAGCAAGGCAGCGGCAGTGAATCTGCTGCGGTAAGTCGGTGGGCGGTGAAGCAGCGGACGGCGCGGGCGCGATATCGTTCTATGTCGCTGCCGAGCGCTTAATGCTCCTGCTTGTCGGTGCTGCCTTGTTCCTGCCCTGGTTCTGGTCCAGGCGCCTGCCCGCGTTCTTGCCCACGTTCTTGTCCTTCTTCCTGCCGTTGTTCCTGCTTCATCTGCGACAGCAAGCGCCAGGCAAAAAAGCCCAGCACGGCCACGCCCAGCAGCAGCGCGGCCCAGAGGGCCGCCAGGCGCCAGCCCGCACCGTCGGGTGTCTTCGCGACGGGGGCATCGCTGGTCAGCGCCACCACGGTGGCCGCCGTGGCGACAGGCAGCGCCAGCAATTCTTCCTGTGTGAAGCCGGGCGCCACCTGCGACAGCGGCAGCTCCGCCGGGCTTGCGCCATTCTTGCCGAAGACCAGTTGATACGGCCCCTTGCCGCTGGCCAGGAACACCAGGTTGGCCGGTGTCCAGCCCAGGCGCAGGACGGAATCGCTGTGCGGATTGCTGCCGCTGTGATATTGCGGCCGCAGCACCCACTGCGTCGTGTGCATGATGGGCATGGCCAGGTCGCCCGAAACCCGTTCCTTGCCATCCATGCTGATGCGGTAGAACGTCGTGTTGAGCAGTGGCTCAAAGTCGGCCGCCTGCGTGGCACGCGCTTGCGGACGCAGGTGCAGGCGCTGGCGTTGGCGCGGCGCTTCGCTTGCCGGGCGATACACGCCCAGGGTGACAGGCATGGACGTGTTGCCCTCGGCCAGCTGCAAGCCGATGCTGTCGGCGGGAATGGCGATCGGCGTGGCATACAGGCGCTCGTCCACGTGCTTGCCCGCCGTCCCCTTCAGTGCGATGGTGGCGCGCGGCGCGGCAATGGCCGTGATACTGACCTGCTGCGCGGCGATGCCGGCGAAAGTGACGGGATCGCCGTACTGCCAGCTCAGCCGCGCATAGCGGAAGGCGCGTGGCGTGAATTCGATACGGTCGTTGGCCAGGGTTTGCGTGTCGCTGTTGCGCAGCCAGTTCAGGGTGGTGGTGGCGATGGCATCCCATTGCTTCAGGTCGTTGCTCACTTCCAGCAGCACTTGCGCATTGTAGTTGTCGGTTCCTGGCGGCAAGGTAAAGCGCAGGGCGCCGATGCGGCTATCCTTGGCGGGCGCGCCAGCATCCAGGATCAGCGCCTGCACGCCAGGCGCCGCACCGGGCGTACTGCCGCCGCGCGCCGTGACGGACAGCAGGCGACCGTCGTTGCCGGTGCGGATCTCCACGCCGTCCAGGTCCGAGTAGGCGGCCGGTGCGCCGGTGATGGGGAAGATACGCACGGGTATCGTGTCGTGCTGCGTGCGCGATTGCGCGGGCGGGGCCGTCAGGGCGAAGGCCAGCGGTTTGCCGCTGCTGTCGAACAGGCGCATGTCGGCCAGGCTGGCCGAGCGCGCGTGCAGGTAGACGTCGGTGGGCACGCTTATGCGGCTCAGGCCGGCACCGGGCCGGGGCGTCAGGGCGATGCTCCAGCGATAGTCCTGCGGCTGGTCTTGCGGCTGCTCCCGGGGCGGTGCTGCCAGCGCGGCACCAGCGAACAAGCATGTGCAAAAGAGGAATGATGGTTTCATGCGGCTCCCGCCTGTGGTTCGGCTGGCGCGGGTGCGGCAGCCTTGGGGAAGGGCGCCAGGTAGCCGATCAGCACCATCAGCAAACCCACGCCCACGAAGGAAACGATGCGCTCGATGCCGCCCACGTTGGACAGGTCGATCAGGAACAGTTTCACGACCACCAGGCCCAGCAGCACGGCGCCCAGGCTCCACTGCTGGCGCCGTTGATGGCGGGCCGCGTGGCGCATCAGCAGCAGAGCCGTGATGCTCCACACCAGCGACAGCATGGCTTGCACGAATTGCGAGGCCAGCATGGCGTCAAAGGTATAGGGCACGCCCAGGTAGTGCGACACCGTGCGCAGCAGCATCAGGTTGAACCAGCCATACAGCAGGCACGCGGCCACGACGGGCAAGCGCGCTTGCCACAGGGCCGGCAGCGGCATCTGGCCCGCTGGCAACAGACGGTAGCTGGCGATGGCCAGCAGGACGGCAAAGCCCGTGCTCAAGTCCAGCGGATTCAGTAGCGGCAAGTAGGGCAGCGGGGCCATGCCGCCGTCGTCGAGCACGTTCCATGCGGCAATCAGCAGCAGTGACCACAGCGCGCCCAGCGGTATCAGGGTGCGCTGGTACCAGCCGGCGATGGGCGCCACGGGCCAGCCGCCCGCGCGGCAGCGGCGGATCAGCCAGGCCAGTGCCAGCATCATGGCCCAGGCCGGCAAGTAGCGGGCCCAGGCAGGACTGACGCTGTCCTCGTGGCGCGCCAGCCAGCTGTTGACGTGCATGGCGCCCACAGGCCACAGCATCAGCCAGGGCGCCGCCGTGCGCAAGGTATGCAGCAGGCGCAGCACACGCACGTCGAGGTTCCAGGGGGCCTTTGGCCAGGCCAGCAGCAGATATTCGCCGGCGGCCAGGGCGCCGGCCAGTGCCAGCCACGACAGGGCCGTCGGCAGGTAGTCGCGCAGGTACAGCGCCAGCAGCAGGTTGGCGCTCCACAAGCCCAGGCCGATCCAGGCCGGCACGCCGAACCAGCGCAGCTGTGGCCAGTCCAGGCGCCGCGCCAGGATGGCGGACACGGGCGCCGTCACGCTGACGGCAAGCAGATACAGCGCCAGCCAGTGCTCGCCCGCGTGCGGCTGCATGCTCAGGTCGCCGTCAAGCAGGCGCAGCAGCCAGCCGGTGAGCGGCACGAGGATGGCGGCAAACCACAGCAAGCCGCTCCACACCAGCAACGGGCGCGCTGCCAGCGCCAGCAGCGCGTCGCCGCCGCGCGCGCGCAGCGCCAGGAA
>NZ_NRDQ01000158.1 GCF_002878455.1 Janthinobacterium sp. AD80 | reverse complement strand
CCGCAGGAGCCGGTGGCGACGGACGCCTACACGCCGCTGGAACTGGCCGAGCGCACGCGCATCGTCCACGCCATGAACGCCGCCAAATGGCGCCCGCTGCAGGCGGCAGCCATGCTGGGACTGTCGCGCGCCACGCTGTACCGGCGCATCAAGCACCTGAAAATCGTCCCGCCGCACCGGCAATGAACACGTAAAAATGACTGAGACTTCCGTCTCAATAGCCGCCATGCTGCGCTGCAGGATGCGTGGCCAAAACGCCGGTGTTACAACATCGTCAGCGGCAGCACAGCCGCATCCCATCATAAAGTCATCAGACTTGGAGGAGACACGATGCACACCGATAGCAACCCGCACGACCTGGCCGTGGCCAGCATCCTGGAGCAGCTCGAAGCTACCTTACGCGCCAATGACAGCACCGGCGCCGCCCAGCTGTTCGAGCCAGACGGCTACTGGCGCGACCTGGTGCTGTTTACCTGGAACCTGAAAACCCTGGAAGGCCGCGAACAGATCGCCGCCATGCTGGCAGCGCAGCTGGGCGCCGTGCAGCCGGTAGCGATGCGCATCGCCGACGGCGAACATGCCAGCGAGGCACGCGGCGTGCTGCAATGCTGGATTCATGTGGAGACCAGTGCCGGGCGCGGCGCAGGCTTCATCCGCATCCGCGACGGCAAGATCTGGACCCTGCTCACCACCATGGGCGAATTGAAGGGTTTTGAAGAAGCGAAAGGGGCACGCCGGCCCATGGGCGCCGAACATGGCGCGCGCACGGACCGCAGCAGCTGGCTGGAAAACCGCGAGCGGGAAGCAAAGGAACTGGGCTACGCGCGCCAGCCCTACTGCGTCATCATCGGCGGCGGCCAGGGTGGCATCGCGCTGGGCGCGCGCCTGCGCCAGCTGAATGTGCCGACCATCATCATCGAGAAAAACACCCGCCCCGGCGACAGCTGGCGCAAGCGCTACAAGTCGCTGTGCCTGCACGACCCGGTCTGGTACGACCACATGCCGTATATTCCGTTTCCCGACAACTGGCCCGTCTTCACGCCGAAGGACAAGGTCGGCGACTGGCTGGAAATGTACACCAAGGTGATGGAACTCAATTACTGGGGTTCGACCACGTGTGAATCGGCCAGCTTCGACGAAGCCACCGGCGAGTGGACGGTGCAGGTGCTGCGCGACGGCCAGCCCGTCACCCTGAAGCCGAAGCAGCTGGTGCTGGCCACCGGCATGTCGGGCAAGGCGAACATGCCGAAGTTCAAGGGCATGGACGTGTTCCAGGGCGAGCAGCAGCACTCGTCGCAGCATCCGGGGCCGGACGCGTATGTGGGTAAGAAGGTGGTGGTGGTCGGCGCGAACAATTCCGCGCACGATATCTGCGCCGCCCTGTGGGAAGCGGGCGTGGACGTGACCATGGTGCAGCGCTCGTCGACGCACATCGTCAAATCCGATTCCCTGATGGACCTGGCCCTGGGCGACCTGTATTCGGAGCGGGCGCTGGCGGCCGGCATGACGACGGCCAAGGCCGACCTGACCTTCGCCTCGATTCCGTACAAGATCCTGGCCGACTTCCAGAAGCCCGTCTTCCAGGCCATCCGCGAACGCGACGCCGACTTTTATGCGCGCCTGGAAGAACGCGGCTTCATGCTCGACTTTGGCGATGACGATTCGGGCCTGTTCATGAAATACCTGCGGCGCGGCTCCGGCTACTACATCGACGTCGGCGCCTCTGAGCTGGTCGCCGACGGCAAGATCAAGCTGAAAAGCGGCGTCGGCGTGCAGGAACTCAAAGCCCGTTCCATCGTGCTGTCCGACGGTACCGAACTGCCAGCCGACCTGGTGGTGTACGCCACCGGCTATGGTTCGATGAATGGCTGGGCGGCCGACCTGATCTCGCCGGAAGTGGCGAACAAGGTGGGCAAGGTATGGGGACTGGGATCAAGCACGACCAAGGACCCGGGCCCGTGGGAGGGCGAGCAGCGCAATATGTGGAAACCCACGCAGCAGCAGGCGCTGTGGTTCCACGGCGGTAACCTGCACCAGTCGCGCCACTACTCGCAATACCTGTCGCTGCAGCTGAAGGCGCGCATGGAAGGGCTGGCGACGCCCGTGTATGGGCAGCAGCAGGTGCATCACCTGGCCTGACCGTCTTGCACGTGGCCGCATCCCGGCGCATGTCCGATTACGCGCGGCGGCGCCACACTAATCCGACCTACCACGCACAAAAAATGGCGGCGGACCGACGTCCGCCGCTTCTCGTGATACACGCAAAACCGCGTAGGTCGGATTAGCGCGGGCCGCGCGTAATCCGACACATCGCTGGCAACCGGCCCATGTCGCCGCATCCCGGCGCATGTCGGATTACGCGCGGCGGCGCCACACTAATCCGACCTACCACGCACAAAAAAAATGGCGGCGGACCGAAGTCCGACGCCATTTTTGGTTTGCAGTGATATCCATCTAACACCACACAAACGTCTGGCACAAATCGTAGCGAGCGGCGATGATTGCCGGCCAAGAAGCACAACCGTGCTTGCACGGGGCCGCCGAGGCGGTGAGCATCGCAGGCCGCAAAGCGCGACGCGCAGTAGATTTTGCCAAACGTTTTACTGCTTGATGGCTTCGATCGCAAACGTCAGGGTCACGTCATCGCTGACGGCTGGCGCATATTTTCCGGCGTTGAATTCCGAGCGCTTGATCTTGGCGGTGGCATTGGCGCCGCAGGCGTCTTTTTTCAGCATCGGGTGCGGGGCGCAGGTGAACGAGGTGACGGTCAGGGTCACTGGCTTGGTCACGCCTTTCAGGGTCAGGTTGCCCTCCACGGAGGCCAGCTTGTCGCCGTCAAAATTGAACTTGGTCGACTTGTAGGTGGCCACTGGATACTTGGCCGTGTCGAGGAAATCTTCGCCCTGGATGTGCGAGTTGAACAGGGTCGAACCCGTGTCGACGGACTTGGTGTCGATCAGCACTTCGACGGCGCCCGTCTTGGCGGCGCGGTCCAGCGTGATCTTGCCGGTGGTGTTATTGAAACGGCTTTGCTGCGTCGAGAAGCCCATGTGGGTGTACTCGAAACGCGGGAAGGTGTGGCTGCCATCGATGACATAGACTTCCGGAGCGGCAAAGGCGGACAGCGAGAAGCCGGCGGCGGCGATAAAAGCGAGCAGTTTTTTCATTGTGGGTTCCTGATAGGGAGTGGAGGATGTCAAAACCGCAACCGGCTGCAGGCAATGATGCATGCGGCTGATTGTCTGGCTTCAGTTGCAACAGATTATGCATGGCAAGAAGATCGATGTAAAACGGAAAATTTACCTAGTTAGCATCGAAAAAATCGATAGTAACGGGGATTATGTCCGCAACAGCGCCTTCTGCTGCCGATTATTGTCCGTGTTGACAAAAATATCCAGCGTTATCCAGCCGCATTGATGAGAATGATTCTTGTTATTATCTTCGTGGATTGCTATCATCCCTGCCTTTTGCACCGTTGGCACCGTCGCCGCCACGCCGCCGCCATAATTTGCCAGCCCGCCGGCCCTGCCGCGTTCATGCCAGCCACCAGGCCGCCCGCGCCACCCAGGCCACCGCTGCAAGCGCGCTCCTGCATTGCCTCGCATGCAGGGTCCACTTGATTCATCCATAATAGGACTGGAAAACATGACCGCAACAAACAACGATCCCACCACCTTGAATCCGAATACGTCCCCGACAACCGCGCCACCCCGCAGCCAGCGCCTGAAGGCCGACACCATGGCCACGCACGAAGTGCTCGACAAGCGCATCATGGCCAGCAGCCCGTTCGACAACCCGCGCAACTACGCCCGCTTCCTGCAGGCGCAGTACGCCTTCCTGCGCGATGTCGACGCGCTGTACGAACACGCTGGCCTGGCCGCCCTGCTGCCCGACCTGGAGCAGCGCCGCCGCTATGCCAGCATCGCCGCCGATTTGCGCGACCTGGAAGCGCCACTGCCCTCGGACGCCGCCGAGCCGCCATTCGGCACGGAACTGGACCTGGCCACCGCGCTGGGCTGGCTGTATGTGAGTGAAGGCTCGAAACTGGGCGCCGCCATCCTGTACAAATTGGCCGGCAAGATCGGCCTCGATGAGCAGTTCGGCGCGCGCCACCTGGCCGGCCACCCCGATGGCCGCGCGCGCCACTGGCGCGATTTCACGGCCGTCCTCGATGCCGCGCCGCTCGACGCCGGCGGCGAGGAACGCGTGGTTGCCGGTGCGCGCGCCGCCTTCATGCGCATGCATGGCCATGTCGAGGCCTACGCCTGATGGCAGAGGAGCACGTCGAGCCTGCGCCGCGCGAGACGCATGGCCTGCGCCTGCGCCGCTGGGCCTGGACGGCGGCCGGCGCCTTGATGGTCATGCTGGGCATTATCGGCGCCATGCTGCCCGTGATGCCGACAACGATTTTCCTCATCCTCGCCCTGGCCTGCTTCAGCCGCGCCTCGCCGCGACTCGAGCACTGGCTGCTGCAGCATCCCCGCTTTGGCCCGCCGCTGCGCCAGTGGCGCGAGCACCGCGCCGTCTCGCGGCGCGGCAAGGCCTTGGCCTGCCTGGGCATGGCCATCGGCTTTGTCGCCATGTGCCTGGGCCACCCTCCCTGGTGGGTCATCGTCATGGTCGGCAGCATGGAAATTGCCGTCATCATCTACCTGCTGCGTCGCCCAGAAGGTCCGCAAGCGCCAGATACCCGAGCAGAATCTGCCCGCAATGGCGGCGGCAACGGGCAGTAAATTCAATCACCCGCGGAAAAAAAACAGCAATTGCCTTAACTGCGCACAATTGCCTGCTTACGCACGCCCATGCTGAGCCGAACTTTTCACCAAGTTGGCGCCTGCGCCGCCCTTGCGGCACGATTTAATTCGGCAAAATTCCCACTTTCCCGCTTTTTCAACTTGAAAATGCCCGCATAGACATTATTTGCATATTCAAAGCAAGATTCTGTCGTAGGAGTAATAACACGATCGGAGGTATACTACGCAACCGACGTTACAGGCTGGGCGATTTGGCCCCTGAAACATGCCTGAAACGGTCCAATAAAAAAGGAAACACTGCATGACCACACCACACCGTACGCCGGTGATTCGCATCGATGGCGCAAACAAGACCTTTGCGCTGCCCAAAGGCGAACAATTCCACGCGGTCAAATCGGTCACGCTGGAAGTCTATCCCGGTGATATTTTCGGCCTGATCGGCAAGAGCGGCGCCGGCAAATCGACCTTGCTGCGCCTGATCAACCTGCTCGAACGCCCGGACAGCGGCACCATCACGGTGGCCGGCCGCGAGCTGACCAGCCTGGGCAAACGCGAATTGCGCGACGCGCGCCAGAACATCGGCATGATTTTCCAGCAATTCAACCTGCTGCAAAACGCCAGCGTCTTCGACAATGTCGCCTTCCCCCTGAAAATCCATGGCACGGCCAAGGGCGAGCAGATCGCCGCGCGCGTCGAGGAATGCCTGGCGCTCGTCGGCCTGTCCGACAAGCTGCACAGCTATCCGGCGCAGTTGTCGGGCGGGCAGAAACAGCGCGTGGCGATCGCCCGCGCCCTGGCCAGCCACCCCGACGTGCTGCTGTGCGACGAGCCGACGTCCGCGCTGGACGCGGAAACCACGCGCGCCCTGCTCGACACCCTGCGCGACATCAATGCGCGCCTGGGCGTGACCATCGTCATCGTCAGCCATGAGCTGTCGGTGCTGGGCGCCATCTGCAACCGTGTGGCCGTCGTGGAAAACGGCGCCATCGCCGAACAATTTGACCTGAGCGACACGACCACCCCGCGCAAGACGGCGCTGGGACGCGAGCTGGCTTACTACGGCACCGAGGCGTTTGAAGCCACCGCTTGGAAGGATGCGACACATGTTTGAAGAATCGATCAATAACGTCATCAACCTGCTGCCGGAAATCTGGGTGGCGCTGGGCCAGACCATGACGATGCTGGGCATAGGTCTTACGGCCGCCATCCTGGTCGGCGGCCCGCTGGGCATTTTGCTGTTCCTCGTCTCGGAAGGCCAGTCGCTGGAAAACCGCCCGCTGTCGATGATCCTCGGCTGGCTGGTCAATACCGTACGCAGCTTCCCCTTCATTATTTTGCTGGTGGCCCTGACGCCGTTTACGCGCATCATCGCGGGCACCTCGATCGGCCCGCTGGCCGCTGCCGTGCCGCTGTCGTTCGCCGCCATTCCCTACCTGGCGCGCCTGGTGGAGCAGAACCTGCGCGAAGTGCCGCGCGGCGTGATCGAGGCGGCGCACGCCATGGGCGCCTCGGAAATGCAGATCATCTTCCGCGTGCTGCTGGTGGAAGCGCGTTCCGGCCTGGTGCTGGCCCTGACCGTGCTGTCGATCAGCTTCCTGTCGTATTCGGCAGTGGCCGGCGTGGTGGGCGGCGGCGGTATCGGCGACCTGGCCATCCGCTACGGCTACTACCGCTTCGAGACGGACATCATGGTCGCCACCGTGGCCATCCTGATCGTGCTGGTGCAAACCATCCAGTTCGCCGGTACGCGCATCGCCAAGCGCCTCGACAAACGCTAATTCATATTCAGAAACAAGGACATTCATGAACTACCTACGCCGCAACCTGCTCCTGGCCGCCGCCAGCCTGGCCTTCGCCACCGCCGCCCACGCCAAGGACCCGAAAGAACTCGTCATCGGCACCAGCTCCGGCCCCTACTCGGACCAGCTCAAGCTGGGCATCAAGCCTATCCTGGAAAAACAGGGCTACAAGGTCAAGATCGTGGAATTCAACGACTACGTGCAGCCAAACTATGCGCTGGCCGAAGGCTCGCTGGACGCCAATGTATTCCAGCACATCGTTTATCTGACCAAGTTCGCCACCGATAACAAGCTGCCACTGAGCCCCCTGATCACCGTGCCGACCATGCCTATCGGCCTGTACGGCGGCAAGCAGAAGTCCCTGGCCGACGTGAAGAACGGCGCTACCATCACCATGCCGAACGACCCGACCAACCAGGCGCGCGCGCTGGTGATGCTGGCCAAGATGGGCTGGATCAAGCTGAAACCGAACGTCGACCCGCTGCGCGCATCCGAACGCGACGTGCTGGAAAACCCGAAGAAGCTGAAACTGGTACCGCTGGAAGCGGCGCAGCTGCCACGTTCGCTGGCAGACGCCGACTACGCTTTCGTCAACGGCAACTTCGCCCTGGCGGCCGGCATGAAGCTGACCTCGGCCCTGGCCGTGGAAAAGATCTCGGACAGCTACATCAACCTGGTGGCCATCCGCACGGCCGACAAGGGCAAGCCATGGGTCAAGGATCTGGAAGCGGCCTACCGTTCGCGCGCCTTCCTCGACGCGACCAACAAATACCTGGCCGGCTATGAAAAGACGGACTACCAGCTGGCGCTGGAAAAGACGCTGAAAAAATAATCGGCGCGCTTGAAACGTAAAAAGGACGGCATAGCCGTCCTTTTTTCATGCTGCGCGCCACCTCGGCGCCATCACGCTATGCTTAGAAACGATAGCCGACGCCGACACCGATCAAGAGTGGATCCACCTTGACTTCGCTGGCCTTGGCGCCGCCGATGAAGACGTCGCTGCGGATCTGCACTTTCTTGATGTCGAAGTTCAGCGACCAGTTTTTATCGAGCTTGTAGTCGACACCGGCTTGCAGCGAGTAGCCCCAGCTGTCATGCTCCAGGCGGCCAGCGCCGTTCAGCAATTTCACGTCCGAGATATTCGTGTAGTTGATGCCCGCACCCACGTAAGGGCTGAACTGTTTTTCAGGCATGAAGTGGTATTGCAGCGACAGGGTCGGCGGCAGATGCTTGAAGCTGCCGATCTTCGTGCCCGACAAGGTGACGTCATGTTTTTGCGGATACGTCAGGATCAGCTCGGCAGCGATATTCGGGGTAAAGAAGTACGAGATATCGATTTCAGGAATCGTCTTGCTGCTGACGTGAATAAGGTCGGATGCGCCGACGCCACCAACAGGAGCAGATTTGTTGGCCGGATCGATATGCACGGCGCGCGCACGGACCAGCCATGGGCCTTCCTGTGCCATTGCGTTGCCGGCGAATGCGCCAATGGCGGCCAGGACGATTGCTGCTGCAGTTGCGGACTTTTTCATTTTATTTCCCTCTGTCGTTAAGTAACGCTGCGAAGTCTAAGAGTGCAGCGCAACAAAAACTTTGATCCACATCAAATAGTGCTAGATGGCATCGAAAGAGGGATTTTTTCCTTCACCCATATCAAGAAAATGCGGCACTGCAAAATCACGCCGCCTGGGCGAACAGGCCCGCCACCCAGTCGGCAAACACGCGCACGCGCGGCGACAGTTGCCGGAGGTGCGGGTACAGCACGGAAACGGGCACGGGATCGGGGCGCAGATCGGCCAGCACTTCCACCAGTTCGCCTGCCGCCAGCGCCTGCTCCAGGTGGTAGCGCGGCGCCTGGATCAGGCCCATGCCGGCGCGACAGCAGGCATGGTAGGCGTCCGCGTTGTTGACGGACACCGTGCCGGGCAGCAGCACGCTGTGCACTTGCCCGCCCGCCTTGAAATCGAAGGGCCAGGTCTTGCCCGTCTGGGCGGAAAAGAAATTCACGGCGCGGTGGCCTGCCAGTTCGGCCAGGGTGCGCGGCGTGCCGTGCGCGGCCAGGTAGGCGGGGCTGGCGCAGGTCATTTGCTCCAGCAGCGCTACCCGGCGCGCCACCATGCTCGAATCGCCGAGCTCGCCTACGCGCAGCACGCAGTCGACGCCTTCGCGCACCAGATCCACCAGGCGGTCGCCCATGCCGATCTCCAGCTCGATCAGCGGGTGGCGGGCGCAGAACTGGTCCAGCACGGGCATGACGAAATGCATGGCCAGGGTGGCGTGCAGGTCGACGCGCAACTTGCCTGCCGGCTGCCGCGCCGCCGAGGTGAACACGGATTCCGTCTCTTCCAGGTCCGCCAGCAGGCGCACGCAGCGCTGGTAATACGCGTCGCCATCGAGCGTCGGCGTGACTTGCCGCGTGGTCCGCTGCAAGAGGCGCACGTGCAGGCGCGCTTCAAGCTGCTTGATCGCGTGCGTGACGGTGGCCTTCGGGTAGCCGAGATCATGCGCCGCCTGGGTAAAGCTGCGCAACTCGACAATGCGCGTAAAAATGCGCATTGCATCAAATCGGTCCATGCCAGCTCCATTGTTATTGCATGCTGCACAGTGTAGCGATTTCGTACTGGATTTTCCATGCACTTGCATGGCAAGCGCGGGTCAGATGCACGCCATGCAATCAGACATTGCGCCGATGTCACTGTTTGCGCAGGCCGCCACGCGGCATAATATTTCCACTCCGCACATGAGAATAGTAATGATTATCATTTGCGATATAATGCGGAATTACAGACAGGCGCCCACAGGCACACGTCCAGGCGTGCGCTCGGGCGATCACAAAAAGGACTGGGAGACATGGATATATTGAGGGAACTGCGTGAATCGGGCTTGAAAGTGACCATCCCCCGCCTGCGGATTCTGCAGCTGTTTCAAGAAGGCACCATCAAGCACCTGAGTGCGGACGATGTGTATAAACTTTTGCTGGCCGAAAAAATCGACGTGGGCCTGGCCACCATTTACCGCGTGCTGATGCAGTTTGCGGAAGCGGGCATCCTGTTTCGCCGGCATTTCGAATCGGGCCATGCCGTGTTCGAACTGAACGAAGGCCAGCACCACGACCACCTGGTCTGCACGGGCTGCGGCAAGGTCGATGAATTCGTCGACGAAGGCATCGAGTTGCGCCAGAACGAGATCGCCGCCGAGCGCGGCTTCGTGCTGCACGAGCACGCATTGTCGCTGTACGGCACCTGCGCCGACTGCACGGCGAAGAAAGTGCCGCCGCGCAAGCCGTCCTGAGTCGGCGCGCAAGGTAGCGTCGGGCCGCCCGCCTGCGCTACACTGCGTGCGCCGCCGCTCGATAAAAGACAAGGACCAGCATGTACATCGGAGAAATCGCCCGCCTGGCGGGCACCTCGCCCAAGGCCTTGCGCCATTATGAAGCGCTGGGCTTGCTTGGCGACGTGCGCCGCGCGGGCGCCTACCGCGTCTACACGCAGCAAGACCTGGCGCAAGTCAAACTGATACGCCAGGCGCAGACCCTGGGCTTTCGCCTGGCCGAACTGCTGCCCATCCTGGCCGGCGACGATACGGACTGGGCCGCCCTGTCGCAGCACATCGCCGCCAAGCGCGCGCAGCTGCAGGACGACATCGCCCGCCTGCGCCGGCTCGACGCCGAGCTGGGCGAGATCGACGCGGAAATCCTCGACTGCCTGACGCGCCAGCGCCTGCAAGCGGCCGCCTGAGCCTGCAGCGCGCAGCGATCGCTTGACTCTGCCCCCAGGGGCAGGCTTTAGCATGCAAGCTCTTCTTTAATGGATAGCCTGCATCATGACCAAGACTCCCCCCAAGCGCATATTGATACTCCTCGGCCACCCGTCCAGCGACAGTTTCTGCGCCGCCCTGGCCGACGCCTATGCCGCGTCCGCGCGCGCCCAGGGCCACACGGTGCGCGAACTGCGCCTGGGCCAGCTGGACTTCGACCAGAACCTGCATGAAGGCTACCGCCAGGTGCAGCCGCTGGAAGCGGACTTGCTGGCCGCGCAGGAAGCCATCACCTGGGCCGAACACCTGGTGTTCGCCTACCCCATCTGGTGGGGCGGCGCGCCGGCCCTGTTGAAAGGTTTTGTCGACCGCGTCTTCCTGCCCGGCTTTGCCTTCAAGTACCGTCCGGGCAAGGCTTTCCCGGCGCAGCTGCTGAAGGGCCGCACGGCCCAGCTGCTGGTGTCGATGGATACGCCGCCCTGGTATTTCCGCTGGGTCTACCACATGCCCGGCATCCACCAGCTGCGCAAGACGACCCTGGAGTTTTGCGGCGTCAAGCCCGTCAAGGTGGCCAGCTTTGGTCCCATGATCGACTCCACCGAGCAGCAGCGCGAGCGCTGGCTGGCGCAGGCACGGACGCTGGCGCGCCATCTGTAAGAGTGGCAACAGCTTGCCATGCAGCCATCTTGCATACGCTTTTGGCAAGCTGGTAATCAAGCCGTCACAATCCGTGGCTACCATGATGATATTGCCTGTTTGTCAGCCGCCTTGCCGTAGCGACAACAAGGGTCCGCTCGTCATGTAAAGGTAGCCGCTGTGGAGTTCAACGCTTCTCGATTGCATCTTCCCCGTTTTCGCTCGTCCGTGGCGGCTGACCTGTGCATCCCGACGGAATCCGTGCAGGCCGACGCCAGCAATTTCGCCGTGCTGGAACTGTTTACGGAACGCCGCGACATGATGAGCCTGCCCGTCACCGAGCAGCAGCGGCCCATCGGCCTGATCAGCCGCAACATCTTCATGTCGCAGATGTCCAAGCCCTTCTACCACGAGGTGTATGGCAAGAAGAGCTGCATCGCCTTCATGGACAAGGAGCCGCTGATCGTCGATGGCGCCATGAGCATCGAAGACCTCACCTTCCGCGCCGTCGAAGCGGGCGAAAAGGCCCTGGCCGACGGCTTCATCATCACTGACGATGGCGCACTGGCCGGCGTGGGTTTCGGCTTGCAGCTGATGAACGTGGTGGCCACCATGCAGGCCGAGAAGAACCGGCAGATCATGCACAGCATCGACTACGCCAGCGTGATCCAGCGCGCCCTGCTGCGCACCTCCGATGCGGAACTGCGCGCCACCCTGCCCGACGCCCACCTGGAATGGCAGCCGCGCGACGTCGTCGGCGGCGACTTCTACTTTTTCGAGCGCCATGCGGGCGGCTGGTTCGCCGCCATCGCCGACTGCACCGGCCACGGCGTGCCGGGCGCCTTCATGACCCTGATCGCCTCGTCCGCACTGAGCCAGGCCCTGCGCGAACGGGGGCCGCACGATCCTGCCGCCCTGATCGGCGCCGTCAGCCGCGCCATCAAGACCTTGCTGGGTCAGGACGGCGCCAGCAGCGGCGATGCCACCGGCCACGCCGGCTCGAACGACGGCATGGACTGCGCCTTTTTGTGCTACGACGCGGCCAGCGCCAGCCTGCGTTTTGCGGGGGCGAAACTGGCGCTGCACGTGGTGGCACCGGGCGAGGATGGCGTGCGCGCCATCGATGGCGCGCGCATGGGCGTCGGCTATGTCGATACGCCGGCCGGCTACTGCTGGCACAACGCAACGCTGGACGCCCGGCGGGGAGCCTGCTGTTCATCACCACCGACGGCTTGCTCGACCAGATCGGCGGCGCGCGCGACATCGCCTACGGCAAGCGGCGCATGCGCGAACAATTGCTGGCGCAGCGCGATGCGCCGGCCCCCGATGTGGCGGCCGCGCTGCTGCAGGACAGCGCCGCCTGGCAAGGCAGGCAGCCGCGCCGCGATGACCTGACCTTTTTCTGTTTCCGCCTGTAGCCACAGGCGGCAGCCATCCACGATAACCCGCCGGGCAACCGGCCAGCCAGGAGCACGGACGTGCTGTACGAAGAATTCAACGAGTTTTGGGATGTGGCCCGCAAGCGCAACATCATCTTTTTTTACGTGGGCTATTTTTCGCAGCACGTGGTCAGCGCCATTTCCGAGACCATCAAGGCGCGCCTGGACACGGCCGGCGCGGCCGGTCCGACGCGGCGGCGCATTTTCTCCTCGTTCATCGAGATGTCGCAAAACATCATGCATTATTCGGCTGACAGCCTGACGCCCGACGCCCAGCTGGACCAGCAGATGCGGCGCGGCTCGTTTTGCATCGGCACGCGCGGCGACAGCTTTTTCCTGCTGTGCGCGAATCCCGTCTCGACCGACAACGTGGCGCAGATCCGCGCCCGCCTGGAACCGCTGCATACCATGACGATGGAGGAAATCCGCCTGGCCTATAAAAAGGCCCTGCGCGAGGAAGCGCCCGCCGACAGCAAGGGCGCGGGCCTGGGTTTTCTCACCATGGCGCGCGACGCCAGCGAGCCGCTGGAATTCGAATTCGTCCAGGATCCCCAGGAGCCGGGCCACACCATCTTCTGCATCAAAGCCATCATTTAAAAGAGCCGACTCAGGAAAGCATATGCAATTACCGCCACCACTGTTCATCGCCGCGACCCCCAGTTCGCCCGAAATCGACTTCCGCTTCGAGCAGCATGCGCTGTCGATCAAGGGCGAGTCGTATCCGGAAAACGCAGCCGCCTTCTATGGCCCGCTGATCGCCGCCGTGCGGGCCTACCTGGAAGGCTGCAGCGACGCCGCCATCACCGTGAACGTCTCGCTGGCCTATTTCAACAGCTCCAGCACGAAGATGCTGTTTACCTTCTTCGATACCCTCAACCAGGCGGCCATCGACGGCAACCAGGTGCGCCTGAACTGGTACCACGACGAAGACGACGACACAATCCTGGAATTCGGCCAGGAACTGCAGCAGGATTTCACGGCGCTGGACTTCCAGGATCACGCCGTGAGCGGCAATTAAGTCATGCGCGCCGCCCTCTCCGAAGCCGAAGTGCAGCCCGACCTGTTCACCGTGGAAGCGGCGGCGCTGGCTGCCGCGCGCCGCATGCACGCCGATGCCGGCGCGCCTGGCGAGGAACAGCGCCGCGTGCTCGGTGAACTGATCATCCACTACGAACGGCTGATGCGCGAGACGCGACGCCTGATCGGCCGCAGCGACCGCGCCGAGCGCGACATGCATGTGCTGAACCGGCAGTTGCAAACCCTGGCCGGCCAGCTCGAATACCGCGCCACGCACGATCCGCTGACGGGCGCGCTGAACCGCGGCGCCGTCATCGACCATGCCTCGCGCTGCCTGGAACAGGGCGACATGGCCCTGATCGTGCTCGATATCGACCTGTTCAAGCAGGTCAACGACGACTTCGGCCACCCGGCCGGCGACGGGGTGATCCAGGCCGTGGTCGACTGCCTGAAAGGATTGCTGGGACAGGAAACGGCCATTGGCAGGGTTGGCGGCGAAGAGTTTTCCGTGGTCTGGCCCACGCGTTCGCGCGACGACGCGGCCCACGTCGCGCAGCGCATCTGCGACACGGTCGGCCGCCAGCGCCATGCGGCGCCCATCACGCGGGCCATCACGGTCAGCGTGGGCCTGAGCTGGAACCGCGCAGGCACGGCGTTTGAAACGGCCTACAGCCATGCCGACCAGGCGCTGTACCAGGCCAAGCGCGAAGGACGCAACTGCGTGCGCCAGTGGCTGGAAAGCTGAAGCGGCGCAGCTTGCGCAACTAGCGCAGCTGTTCGCGCGCCATGCTGCCGTCGCGCCGCATGGCTGCCGCCGCGCGCTGCATGGCTGCGGCCTGCGCCTCGGGCATTTGCCTGTTGCAGGCCAGGTAAGTCTGCACGCGGTTGAACTCCAGCAGCGGCACCACCTTGTGCTCCCACGCCTTGCCGGCAAACGGCTTGCTGCCCACGGCCATGCCGACAGCCCACAGGTCGATACGCCCCAGCAGCAGCTTTTGCGGATTGAGCCACTCCTGCGTGACGGGCGCCACCTCCATGCCGTGTTGGCGCAGGTAGTCGTCGCGCGCATCGCCAAGCACCGTGCCGATCACCAGGCCGCGCGCATCGGCCAGCGTGCGCAGCGCCAGGTGCCGCTCGGCCAGGCCGTACAGCACCCATTGCGCTTCATTGAGGGGACCGATCCAGCGGAACTGCGCTTCGCGCTCCTGCGTGCGCGAGGTGGAAAAAATGCAGGTGTCGGCCGCCGACAGGGCCTGCGCATACGCGCGTTTCCACGGCAGCAGCTCGATGGTATAGCGGATGCCGGCGCGCGCCATGATCTCGCGCACCTTGCGCGTTTCGCGTCCGACGACAACATTGCCTTCCATCATGCTCGATGGTGGCAAATGCTCGCCGACGATGCGCACGTCCGCCGCCGCGGCCAGCGCCGGCATCAGCAGCGCCGCTGCCAGCAACCGTGCCATGCTTGCTTGTTTCATGCTTGCTTTCTTCTGCCACAGGGTACCGGGTACGATGTTACCATCGGCCCTGGCCCGCCATCGCCAAATCGCCTTGATTAGATCATTATTGTTGAGCAACGTGGCAAGGCGCCAACGCCGGCAGGCGCGCCATGCGGCAGGACGATGAGTGGGGAAATTGAGTGGCGGAAAACAGTAGGAGTCGAACCTACGGGAGAACGTCTGACGCCCTCCACCGGGTTTGAAGCCCGGCCACATCACCGGATGAGTGTGCTTTCCGCGGTGCCTGAGCTAACTGTTGGGCAAGGCAGTCGTGTAGGACCATAATGCTTGCGGGCGTAACAAATGCCCATTGCCAACACGGCGAGTATAACCGACGCGGTCAAAAAATTCCAAGACCTGGATCGCCCGCTTGCGGCCCAGCCCGCTTGCGTCGCGGAACGCGGCCGCGCCGACGGCGCCGGAACCGGGCGGCAAGCCCTCATCCCGCTCCGCTTTTTCGGCCAGCGTGCGTACCAGTTGCGCCAGCTCGGCCAGCGCCGAAGGATGGTAGAACAGATCGTGCACCACCTGGCTGATCTGGCCCGCCTTCGCCAGCTTGCGCAGCAGCCGGCGCGCTTCGTCCTCGGCCAGGCCGAAGTCGCGCGCCAGATCGCGCGTCCATGGCGGATCGAAACGTCCCTGCTCCAGCGCCGCCAGCATCGGCGCGGCCGCCGCCTGCTCCTGCGGCGTCAGTTCCACGCTGTGCGTCGGCAGGTGCAGGCTGGCGCCGCGCGCCTGCACTGCCCCCTGCGCCAGCAAACCCTCGATCACGTGGCTCCACAAGGCGTCTTCCATCTCGGCGTCCACGATGCGTTTCAGGCGCCACAGTTCCGGCCCCGCCTCGTCGGGCGCACGCGCGTGGAAGGCTGCCAATGCGGCCAGCACGCGCTGCTCCAGTGCGGCCAG
>NZ_NRDQ01000157.1 GCF_002878455.1 Janthinobacterium sp. AD80 | reverse complement strand
GCTGGGCGCGAGCGTGGCCGCCGTGTGGGGTGTCAGCCTGGGAATGTTGTTTTGGCGCAAAAAAGACTTGCACGGGGCATGCATCGCCATCCTGGCCTGGCACATGCATTCGGTGGGCGCGGCGCGGGGGTTCCTGCGCCCGGCCCGCGATCCGCAAATAGCCATTCCGGCATGCTTGTTAAGCGATCGGTAACGTGATAATCAAAGTAACTTTCGGTGATTTGTAAGTTTCTTCTTGGAAAAACCATTTAAAGTCGCGCAAAATTTCCCCTGATCCGCCTGATACAGGCGCGGCCACTACTATATTGCAGCGTTTGGCGAGCCGCATTGCGGTTTGCCAGCCTTTTAATATATCTCCCGGCAATAAATAGTTCTCTGTATTTTCTTTATTTCACGCAATGAAAATAGGCAAAACTTACGCCGCGATCAGGTGTAATATCCACTCGCAAACGGGATTTTAGCGAGGATTTTGAATTAAATAGCAATATTTTCGTAGAAGTTAGAAATAAATGCAAGAATTTCTAGAATTTCCCAGCCATATTATTTTGTTATCTATATTAGTTACCCAGGGGGGATTATGAATTTCAATGTTGCATCAATTTTGCGTGGCGTCCTGTTACTGGGTTGCGGCATCGCCGCGCCCAGCTATGCCGATTGGGCGACCTCGCCATTGGCACGGGTGACACGTGCTGCCCCCGCGAATGCGCAGATCCAGGCACAGAATCCACCGAGCTTTTCCTGGGCCATGCATCCCAGCAATCCCGCCGCGTATGTGCTGGAAATTCGCCGCACCGACCTGGCTGGCGCACCGCTGCAAACCTTTACCACGGACCGCACCTGGTATCTGCCGCTCGCCGCCCTGGCGCCCGGCGCCTATTCCTGGCGCGTGCGGCCGTCGACCACCACCGACTGGTCGACGGCACGGCCATTCTATGTCGATGCCAGCGCTTCCAAGCCATTCCTCGTGCCCGATACCGCCGCCCTGAAGGCGCGCATCGCGCAGCGCGCGCATCCACGCGGCCTGGCCGGGGACATTGCCAAGGTTAAATGGAGTGCGGCCAAGCAGGCCGAACGCAACCCGGCCGTGAATGTGCTCGTCGGCCAGGTGCAATGGCGCGCCAAGAGCATTCCCATCTACAAGGATTCGGACTGGCCGCTGGTCACCTCGGGCGCCATGACGGCGGCTGGCAACGTGCAGGTGTCGCAGATCCGCTGGGCCATGGGCGACGTGACGCGCCAGCTGGAAGCGGCCGCCTTGCTGTGGCGCGTGACGGGCGACCGCCAGTACCTGAACGAAGCGGTGACGCGCGGCGGGCAGCTGGCGGCGCTGTCGCCCACCGGCCCGACCAGCCTGGCCAATTCCGACCAGGAAAATCGCCTGATTGCGCTGACGCTGGCCAAGGCCTTCGATTTCCTGGGCAGCGACCTGGACAGCGCATCGCGCGCCAGCTGGCTGAAGGCGATCGAGGGACGCACCGCGCCCATCTATGATTCGCTGAAGGTGAGCAATGGCATCCTCGACCAGTATCCCTTCGATTCGCACGGCGTCGTGGCGCAAGGCTATGTGGCGTTGATTTCCGCGCTGACCCTGGGCGATATTCCCGCCGCCGAGAAGTGGTTTGATTTCTCGTTCCGCGCCTATGTTAATTCGATCTATATCTGGAGCGGCCCGGAAGGCGGCTTTGCGAACGGCACCAGCTATGGCCAGCACATGGCCCTGACGTCCCTGTTTGTCTGGCAGCCGCTGGCCAACGCCACCGGCGTGAACCTGTTCGAGAAACCGTGGAGCGCCGGCTTCCTGCGAATGTTCATGTACTTCCAGCCGCCAGGTTCGCCCACGCACGTGTTTGGCGACGAGCATGAGACAGCGCCGATCCCCACGGAGCTGAAAGGCTTTGCCTCGCGTCTCGCTTCGCCCGAAGCGGCATGGTATGTACGCAACCTGGTGGGCGAGGAAGATGCGCTGACCCTGGCGCAAGCGCCATGGCCTCTGCCGGTGGCGTCCGTCACCACGGCAACGCCGCCGCCGAATGCGGCGCTGTTCTCCAGCATCGGCTGGGTGGCGATGCACAGCAGCCTGGCGCTGCGCGACCGCACCTCCGTGTACTTCAAATCGAGCCCGTATGGCTCCTTCAATCACAGCCATGCCGACCAGAACAGCATCGTGCTGGTGAGTGGCGGCCGGCCGCTGCTGACGGAAGCCGGCTGGTACGACTGGTATGGTTCGCCGCTGTGGAATGACTGGTATCGCCAGACCAAGGCGCATAATGCGGTGACGTTTGACGGCGGCAAGGGACAGCTGGCCGTGGGCTTCGATACTTTGCTCAGCCGCAATGGCAAGATCAATTCCTTCGCCACCACGCCTGGACTCGACTATGCCGAAGGCGATGCCACGGCCGCCTTTGACGGTGCGCTGACGCTGAACAAGCGGCAACTCTGGTACCTGCGCGGCACTGACGTGCTGGTCGTGCGCGACACACTGGCGTCGGCCACGGCGCGCGCGTTCGAGTGGAACATGCATGCGAT
Organism: Janthinobacterium sp. AD80; assembly: GCF_002878455.1. Taxonomy (GTDB): domain Bacteria; phylum Pseudomonadota; class Gammaproteobacteria; order Burkholderiales; family Burkholderiaceae_D; genus Janthinobacterium. The sequence goes on along the minus strand of NZ_NRDQ01000157.1, from coordinate 4,925 downwards.
CGTGCCGATGACGGTGGCAACGGATGGCGGCGTCGTCATCCAGAATGCCGACCGCAATGTCTGCATCAGTTCTGTCACGGGCGACACCACCTTCGTCAAGAAGACGGGCGGCGCGTCGAAAACCGGCACGTACGAAGATCACGCCGCCTTCGTGAAAAAGCCCGCCACCAGCGCCGAGTTCCTGGTGGTGCTCGATGTGGGCTGCAAGAAGCCGAAAATCTCGCTGGTGCCAACGGCAACGGGCCGCAGCCTGACTGTCGGCACCTTCTCGATGGCCTTGCCAAAATAAGCAGTCGCATCTTCTGACGCGAACGGCGGCACCCCGGTGCCGCCGTTTTTTTTGGGCTATGCCACCGCCAGACAGGGGAAACCCGTGAATTGCAGGCTGGCCCTGTAGGCTGACGCTACGCACCAGACCAGCAAGGGGCCGGCCAGGCAAGCAGCGCAGTGGAAAATCTTCATCGCCCGACTTCCCCTATTGATCATGGCGTGGCGACGCGTTGCCTGCCGGATTGTCCAGCCTGGCGCTGGATGGTCGATGCCCGGCGCATCCCGTCGCCGGAAACAATGTGGACAGCAACGCCGGGCGATTTCCCGCACTTGGCGCTGCCATCGCTTTTTTCATCTGCCGCGAAGGCCTACCAGTTGTACGGCTTGTGCAAGCCGCTGCGGATGGCCAGCTTGCGCACGCTGCGCCTGGCGCGCAGCAGGGCGAACTTGAGGGCGCTGTCGGCCTGGCGCCAGCCGCGGTAGCTCCAGAAGGTATAGCTGTAGCGGTGGCCGGAATTGCCGTCGAGGCGGCCCGTGCTGGCGAACCAGGCGCGGTATTGCGCGTCATCCATGCCCGCAAACGGCGTGCGTTCGCGCAGCTGGGCGTCATCGCCGGCCGCTGCCGAGCCTTCGCGCGTCAGCCGTCCCTCTTGCGGGTGATAGCGCAGCCAGTGTGCCGTCACGCCGTCGTCCGCGACAGCCAGCACCAGCTGTTCGCAGACATACGGCGTCTTGTAGTGCAGCAGGCGGCCCCGGTATTGCGTCTGCGGCAGGATGGCGTTGCCCAGCGAATAGGCGATGGCGCCATGCCGGTAGCGTTCATAGCCTTGCACCACATGCGGATGGTGGCCGATGACCAGGTCCGCGCCCGCATCGATCGCCTGGCGCGCCCACTCGCGGTCGGCCGGCTGGGGAAAGCGCGCCAGTTCATAGCCCCAGTGCAGGAATGCCACCAGCTTGGCGGCCGGAAATTGCTGGCGCAAACGGGCCAGCATGGCGAGCGCCGCGGCAGGACCGAAGGGCATGGCGCTGTCCTGGCTGCCTTCCGTGCCCGGCTCCGGCAAGGCGGAGCAGGCGCCGAACAGGATGTACTGCGTGCCCGCCACCTGCAGCTCGCAATGCGGCAAGGCGCGCGTGCCGAAGGCGGCGATGCCGTTCGCGTCCAGCATCTGCCGCGTGTGCGCCAGGCCGCCCTTGTAGTCGGAGATATGGTTGTTGGCCAGGCCGCAGGCGCGCACATTGAGCTGGCGCAGGATGCCGGTGGCCGAGGCATCCGAATACAGGTTGAATTTGTAGTCATTATTGACTGCGCATTCCTGCGCGGGCCCGGCCAGCAGCGCGCCCTCGAGATTGACGACCATGGCCGCGCCATCGGCGAGTTCCCGCAGCGCTTGATAATCGAGGATGTCTGCTTGCGGCCAGGCAAGATCACCGGCGAACAGTAATGTCATGCTGAAACTTTCATGGTTGATCGTAGGCTGCCAGCAGCCGGCTGATCGCTTGTTCGGTGGAAAACAAATCCTGCGTGCGCGCCATGGCCGCGCTGGATGCCGCTTGCCAGCGCCCGCCGGCGCACCAGGCTTGCACGGCGTCGGCATAGTCGGCGGCGCTGGCGTCGAGGGGCAGAATTTGCCCGGTGTCGCCGATCACGGAACGGTTGAAGCCATTCTCGGACGCCAGCGGCATGCAGCCCATGCCCATCGCTTCCGTCAGGGCGTTCGAATGGCCTTCGCCCTTGTGGCGCGTGGGAAACAGGAAAAAGTGCGCATTGCCGAATTCGGCCAGCACTTGCTCTGACGACAGGGGGCCGGGCCAGCGCACGGCGCAGTCGCCGTATTCCTCGCGCAATTGGTCCACCAGGGCCGCCGGACCTGGGCCGGCCACCGTCAGACTGCAGTCGACGCCCCGCTGCGCCAGCAGGCGTGTTGCCTCCAGCACCGTGCGTATGCCTTTTTCCAGCGTGATGCGTCCCGCATACACGAGGCGCACGGGACCCGTGCCGGGCGCGCCGAGCGTGCGCGCGGGCAGCTTGCCCGCGCTGATATGGTTGGGCAGGTAAAACGCCGGCTTGCCAGTGGTTTGCCGGACGAAGTCCGCGTATTCCATGCCTTCGATCATGACGATGTCGGCCCGCCGCAGCAGGTGGCGGAACAGCCAGCGGTACAGCGCGCCATAGCGCGCATAGTAGCGCAGCATGGAACCGGCGCGGATGTCGTACACGGTGCGCAGTCCCATGGTGCGGGCGCGGCGCAGCAGCAGTATTTCAGGCAAGACAAATTGTTTGTACAGTCCCGTCAAATGCAGCAGCTGCCCTTGATGCTGCGGCAGCTCGCGCAGCAGGCTGGCAAAGCCCAGCACATATGCCGGCAGTTTTTTCCATGGCTTGCCGGTGGGCTGCGGGTAATACAGCTCGTCGACCGTGCGGTCCTGTCCGCGCAGCGCATCGATGCTGCGCCGGTTGCACGCCTCATAGCCGCCATTGGGCGCCTGTCCTGGCCGGGGGATGGGGCCGCAAAAGAGGATTTTTTTCATCATGCGTTCATCGCTCTGCTTAAAAAAGACGGCGGGGCGCCGCCGCGTCCTGGCCCTGCCGCTTCACCGGCGCGCTCCAGGCCATTCCTGGGAAACCCATTTGTATTTGCCGCTAGGCATCAGGGGGATATCCTCGACCAACTGGATGCTGACCGAGATCCTGTCGCTGATATAGCGCTGGAAGTTGCTTTCCAGCGCCACCGTGTCGGCCTCCGCATAGCCGGCTTCCGGCACGATGCGCACGACCCAGGTGCCGGGTCCCGTTTGCGCGACCTGCGATTTGCGGATATGCGCCAGTCCCTTGAAGGCAAACGTCACGATGCTGGCGCTGACGGCGGTGCCTTCGCTGTCATACAGCTGGTCTTCCACCTTGCCCGAGGACAGTTCGATGCGCGCGGCGTGCCTGCCACAGGGGCACTCGCCCGGCAGCCAGCGCGCGCGGTCGCTGAGGCGGTAGCGCAGCAGGGGCATGACGTGATTGTGCAAGGTGGTGCCGACGACATGGCCGAAATCGCTGGTGGGCTGGTTGTCGTCGTCGAGAATTTCAACCAGGGAGTACTCGGGCTGTACATGGTAATAGCCCGCTTCGCACTGGGCGGCGAAGGCGACGCGCTCGGCCATGCCATAGGTGTCGAACACACGGCAGCCGAAGGCGCGCTCGATCTGTTCGCGCTGCAGGGGGAACAGGGGTTCCGAGCCGGTGATGACGGCTGGCAGGCGCAAGGCATGGCCGAGGCGCTCGGCGTGGCGCGCGAGGTCAAAGCAGGCCGACGGGTAGGCGCGCAGGATGGCGGGCCGGCTGGCGGCGATGGCATCGAGTATGGCTTGCGCCGTGCTCGCGGATAAATGTCTTGTGGAAATAAACAACTGCTTGCCGAACGGGTCCTGATGCCAGTAGGGCGCTTGCCGCTGGCCTGGCGCGCAGACCTGGTCGCCACGCACCACGGCTTGCTGCGCGCCGTGCGTGTAGCCGGCCCATTGCCATGCCTGCAGGTGGAAGGCTTCTTCCCACATGACCGAATCGAGGCTGCGGAAGACTTCCAGGGGCGTGCCCGAGGTGCCGCTGGTTTTTCCCGCCGGCCACCAGGGACGCCGTTTGCCTGCGCGCGGGTACAGCGTGGCGCGGCCGTTCAGCAAGTCCTGCTTGTCGAGCACGGGATAATGCGTGCGCAGCCAGGCCAGCGGATCGGCATCGGCCGGCGGCAGGGCGATGGCGGCATAGCGTGGCAGCTGGCGCCGGGCGGCGGCCAGGGTGGCGCGCAGCAGCGTTGCCTGGCGCGCCAATTGCTGCGGTGCGCTGGCGTGTTCCCGCGCCTGCAGGCCGGCGGCGCGGCGCAGGACGAACGGATTACGTCTGATTAAATGGCGAAGCAGAAATAAGATGTTTTTACGGCCATTCGACAGCATAGATAGGCTTTTCAAGAAAAATCGTCATTGCCGCGCCCTTGCATGCATGCAAGCATGCTGCGGCGCGGCCAGGCGTGGCTATTTGCTCATGTTAGCGTATTCGCCTGGTTTATTACGGTACTATTTATATCAGTGCGATGCAGGTGTTTTCGGCCCACTGTTGCCGCCAGCATGCAGCGCGGCTGGCGCATGGGCGGCACGCATGTCCGCAGCGGCCCTGTCAGAGCCGCGTCACAGCCACATCATAGTTTATTTTCAATGTAATTGTCCAAATTACATTCTTGCAGAACGCGGGTGCCGCGCCGGCATTGCTCTGCGGCGCGCATGCTTCCACGGGGGTACGCCAGGTTTTTTTCGCGGCTGGCCCTGCACAAAAATGCTGCGCTGCGATTGACAAGCGTGGCAGCGAATGCAATCATTGTGTTGTTTTGACATTATTTTCTTTTGGCTGTGTTGCGTGGACAGCATGTATTTTGCGTAATACTGTGTCGCTGGCATGAATTAAGTGGAATCCTGGAGGTTGTGGATGGATGTATTGCTGGACAAGGCAGCCGCGGCAGGGTGCTTGCGTGACTGACGCCGGGGCAGCGATGATGGCGGCCCCGCGCAAGCGTGCCGGCCGCCTCAGATGGTTGTGGAACCGGCTGCGCTGCATGCCGCCGGGCGAACCGTTCTACCGTTTGCGCCAGGCGGGCATCGCGCGCCTGCTGCGCCAT
>NZ_NRDQ01000156.1 GCF_002878455.1 Janthinobacterium sp. AD80 | reverse complement strand
ATCATCAAGGCGGGACGGTATCTGGGGCAAAGCATGCGGCTGATGTGCGGCTTGCCCGAGTACGACACCTACGTGGCGCACCGGGAAGTGACCCATCCCGGCGAGCCGATGATGACGTATGAAGAGTTCTTCCGCGAACGGCAGGAAGCCCGCTATGGCGCGCCGGCAAGCGTGGTGGTTGTTGTTAGCGGACACCTGCCCCAGCCTGCTGCGCGTCGGTATAGGTGGCCTGCGATGCTCACCGTACTTTAGTACGGTTGCGCTTCTCGGCCACCTCTCCCTTCCGCTCGCTACGCCTGGATCAGGTGTTGTAGCTCAGCAATAATTTGAGGGCGGTCTTGCGAGACCGCCCTATTTGTTTCATCTCGTATAAGTTCCCCTCCCCTTTCCTCCCTTAGACCCACATCAACATCGGGGTGTGTCTTCACGTCTATATTTTTCCAATAGGAATTAAAAAACCGCCAACGGGTCACCGGGGAAGCGCCGCAGCCATGTTCAATTTCCAACGCTCCAGCATCAGCCAGAAGTTGACCATGATCTCGGTGCTGTCGTCGGGCTGCGCGCTGCTGCTGGTGTTCGTGGCATTCGCGCTGACGTCCGTACTCAGCCACAAGGATGATGAAGGCAAGCAGCTGCTGTCGCTGGCGGGCGTGATCGGCGCGGCGGCGGCAACGCCATTGCTCATAGGCAAACCGGCGCAGGCGCAGGCGGAACAGGTGCTGGCCGCCCTGGCCGCGCGCGAGGAAGTGGCCCAGGCGGCCCTGTTCGACAAGGGCGGGCGTCTGTTCGCCCTGTACCGCGCGCCGCGCCACGCCGAAGGACTGGCAATGCCGGAAGACATGGACCCGGCCCTGCTGGCCGACATGGCCGTGCAGCCCGTCACGCAAGGCTCGGGCACGGCGCTGGCGCCGGCCATGCGCCTGTACCGCCCCGTCTTTGGGCAGGCGGCGCAGGCGCAGGAGGTCATCGGCGCCGTGCTGATCGAGGCCGACCTGAACCACATGTGGCGCGACATCGGCCGCCACGTGAGCGCCATCGGCGGCGCCACCGTGCTGTCCTTTCTCGTCGCCGTATTCTTGGCGCGGCGCTTCAAGAGCGTGATCGCCGAGCCGATTACCAAACTCATCGATACGGCGCAAAAAGTCTCCAGCAGCCAGACCTACAGCCACCGCATCGCGCACCAGCGCAGCGACGAGCTGGGCGTGCTGATCGACAGTTTCAACGACATGCTGGCGCAGATCGACAGCCGCGACAGCACCCTGGCCAATTACCGCGACCAGCTGGAACGCCAGGTGGGCGTGCGCACGGCGCAGCTGGAAAAGGCCAAGGATGCGGCCGAGGCGGCCAGCCAGGCGAAGAGCGCGTTTCTTGCCACCATGAGCCATGAAATCCGCACGCCTATGAATGGCGTGCTGGGCATGACGGAGCTGCTGCTGGCCAGCCAGCTGACAACCCAGCAGCGCCACTACACGAGCATGGTGCAGCGTTCAGGACAGAATCTGCTGGTGATCATCAATGACATCCTCGACTTTTCCAAGATCGAGGCGGGCAAGCTCAGCGTGGAATACATCCGCTTCAATTTCCGCGAATTGCTCGACGACATAGAACATGTGTTCGCGCCGCAGGCGGAGGCGAAGAATATCTGCCTGGAATTCGATATCGCCAACGACATTCCCATCGCCATCTGCGGCGACCCGAACCGCTTGCGCCAGATCATCGTCAACCTGCTGGGCAACGCCATCAAATTCACGGAAACGGGCAAGGTCACCGTGAAAGTGACCGTCTGCTGCGAGGACGCGCCCAGCGTGGGCTTGCGCTTCGAGGTGCACGACACGGGCATCGGCGTATCGAACGAAGCGCAGAGCCGCATCTTCGAATCGTTCTCGCAGGCGGACGGCTCGACCACGCGCAAGCATGGCGGCACGGGCCTGGGCCTGACGATTTCCAAGCAGCTGGTGGAACTAATGGGGGGCACTATCGGCGTTGATAATGCTTTAACGCAAGGCTCCATCTTCTGGTTCGAAGTAAATTTCGATAAGCGGAGAGTCGACAGCGACGACCCGTCCTTCAACCTGAAAACCACGCGAGGATTACGCGCCTTGATCGTCGACCACACACCCGCCACGCGCGCCGTGCTGGAGCGGCAACTGGCCAGCTGGCACATCGTCAGCGACAGCGCCGGCACGGCCAGCGAATGCCTGGCCAGGCTGCACGCGGCCGCGCAGGCGGGCACGCCATACGCCGTGGCCCTGCTGGACATGGCATTGCCGCGCACCAGCGGCCTGGCCCTGGCCGCCACCATCAAGAGCGATCCGCTGCTGGCCGACCTGAAACTCCTGCTGCTGAGCACGGACGAAGGCGCGGCCGACCCGGTGCAGCGGCGCGAGGCGGGCGTGGCCTTCCAGCTGATCAAGCCGGCGCGCGAATGCGACCTGTTCGACTGCATCGTCACGCCGCCGCGCGCCAGCGAGGGCCTGCGCATCCATCCGCCGCATGCGGCGCGGCAAGTGGGCCGGCGCCAGCGCCGCCGCGTACTGCTGGCCGAGGACAATCCCGTCAACGTGGAAGTGGCGCTGGCCATGCTCGACAGCCTGGGCCTGGACGTGGAATGCGCGCACAACGGCGAAGAGGCGCTGCTGGCGGCGCAGGCCGAGGATTTCGACCTGATCCTGATGGATTGCCAGATGCCCGTGATGGATGGCTTTGCGGCCACGGCGGAAATCCGCCGCCACGAACAGCAGTGCGGCCATGCGCGCGTGCTGCCCATCGTCGCCATCACGGCCAATGCGCTGCAGGGCGACCGCGAAGCGTGTCTGGCGGCCGGCATGGACGATTACCTGAGCAAGCCTTTTACGCAGCAGGACCTGGGACACACGATCGCCCGCTGGATCACCCTGCCGCGCGCGGCCACCGTGCACCACAGCGAGCCGGCGGACGTGCCAGCCAGCACTGCGCCCGCCCTGCCCGCGCCGCCACCGCAGCAGCCGCCCGCACTGCCGCCCGCACTGCCACTAAACCGGCAGGCGCTGGAAAACATCCGCGCCCTGTCCGGCACGGATGGCGATGCGCTGCTCGAACGCGTGATCCTCGCCTTTGCCAGCGAGACGCCGCGCCAGCTGGCGGCCATGCGCGAGGCCATCGCCAGGACGGACGCGGAAGCGCTGCGCAAGGTGGCGCACAGCCTCAAGTCAGGCAGCGCCAACGTGGGCGCCGATGGTCTGGCGCAACTGTGCAAGGAGATGGAAAAACTCGGCCGCGCCGGCAGCACGGAAGGCGCGGCACCGCTGCTGCAGGAAATGCAGCAGGCATTCCTGGCGGTGCGCGAATCGCTGAGCGCCGTCCTTGTGAAGGAACACTGACATGACAGCGCCCCTTTCCCCTCCGCGCGGCCTGGTGCTGGTGGCCGACGACGATCCCGTGATGCGCTTGCTGATGCGGCAGATGCTCACGCAGGTAGGCCTGGACGTGATTGAAGCCGAGGACGGCGTGCAGGCGCTGGCCAGCTACAAGCACAGCGGGCCGGACCTGGTCATGCTCGACGTCGACATGCCGGCCATGGACGGCTTTGCCGTGTGCCGCGAAATCCGCCACCAGGAAGTGGGCGGCACCGTGCCCATCATCATGGTCACGGGCGGCGACGAACTGGAAGCCGTCACGCGCGCCTACGAGGTGGGCGCCACCGATTTCATTTCCAAGCCCATCAACTGGCCCATCCTCGGCCACCGCGTGCTGTACGTGCTGCGCGCCAGCGATGCCATCGCCCGCCTGCGCATCGCCGACGCGCATAACCGCGCCGTGCTGGCCGCCATCCCGGACACCTTCTTTCGCCTCAACCGCGACGGTTTTTATCTGGATTACGAACAGGGGCACGACGCCAGCGCGGGCTTTTCCATCAGCAATTGCGTGGGCAGCCACATCCGCGACGTGCTGCCCACCGAGATCGCCGCGCGCCTGCTCGACCAGGCCCACGCCGTGCTGGCCAAGCAGCACATCGGCTCGGTCGACTACACGCTCACGCACGCCGATGCCACGCGCCACTTCGAGGCGCGCCTGGTGGCGACGGGCGCCGACGAGGTGCTGGGACTGGTGCGCGATATCAGCGAGCGCAAGCGCACCGAGGAACAGATCCGCCGCCTCGCCTATTGCGACAGCCTGACGGGCATCCCCAACCGCCAGGCTTTCCTGGAAACCCTGGAGCGCGAGCTGGTGCGCTCGAAGGAGCACGACAAGAAATTCGCCGTGCTGTTCATGGACCTGGACGCCTTCAAGCGCATCAACGATACCCTGGGCCACGATGTGGGCGACCATCTGCTCAAGGTGGTATCCGAACGCCTGCGCGAAACCATCCGTCCCAGCGACCTGGTGCTGCGGGCGGAATACGAACTGGGCGGCATTTCCGGCGGCAGCAACCTGGCGCGCCTGGGCGGCGATGAATTCACGATTTTAATACCCGACCTGGAACGGGTGGAAGACGCGCTCAACGTGGCGCACCGGGTCAAGGAAGCCATGCGCCGGCCCTTCATGATCGAGGCGCACGAGATTTTCGTCACGGCCAGCATCGGCATCTCGCTGTATCCGGAAGATGGCGAGGACTGCAATTCGCTGCTGAAATATGCTGACACGGCCATGTACCACGCAAAGAACTGCGGCAAGAACAACGCCAAGCTGTACAGCTCATCCCTGACGATGGAAATCATGAGCCACGTCAAGATGGAAGTGGGTTTAAGAAAAGCCTTGCAGAACAACGAGCTGTATTTGCTGTACCAGCCGCAGATCGACGTGCCCAGCACGCAGATCGTCGGCGTGGAAGCGCTGGTGCGCTGGCGCCATCCCGAGCGTGGCATCATTTCGCCCACGGAATTCATTCCACTGGCCGAAGAGACGGGACTCATCGTGCCGATCGGCGAATGGGTGTTGCGCACGGCATGCAACCAGGCCAAGGCGTGGCAAAGCGATGGCGGGCGCGCCATCCGCATGGCCGTGAACCTGTCGGCCAAGCAGTTCAAGGATGAAAACCTGATGCAGATCGTGCTCTCGGCGCTGGCCGACACGGGCCTGGACGCGCGCCTGCTGGAGCTGGAATTGACGGAAGGCACCCTGATGGACGATGCGCGCGCCACCATGGTGACCCTGGAGCAATTGCGCGGCATCGGCGTCTACCTGTCGATCGACGACTTCGGCACGGGATACTCTTCCATGAATTATCTGAAGCGCTTCGACGTGCGGGCCTTGAAGATCGACAAGAGTTTTATCGCCGGCTTGCCGCAGGATGCGGAAAACGCGGCCATCACGCGCGCCATCATCGCCATGGCGCATGGCCTGAAGATGGTGGTGGTGGCCGAGGGCGTGGAAACGGACGAGCAGTTGCTGATGCTGGAGGAATACGGCTGCGACATGGCGCAAGGCTATTTCCTGGGCCACCCGTCACCGCACGACACGATCACGGCCATGCTGGCGCGGCAGGCGAATCAGGTGATCAACGTGGATGCGCGAGTACTTCGAAGGCGAGGATTTGCGTGACTTGCTGCGCATTGAAATTGTCGTCGGACACCAGCACCAGGCTGCGGCTGCCATTCGCCAGGCGCGGCCCCCAGGCCATGCCTTCGATGTTGTCGACCCTGGCCAGGCCCAGCTTTTCCAGGTCCAGCAGCAGGCGCTTGCGCGCCGGCACGTAGCTGGCGCCCGCCAAGGCCGGGATGGCCTGGATATCCGTGGCGCCATCCGTCTCCATCAGATAGATGCGCACGTGGTTGGCGTACACGCCGGCCGCGTTTTCCACGCCGGCCCGCTCCACCACCAGCAACTGGTGATCGTTGACGGCGAGGATTTCCGACACGCCATTGTCCGCCTCGCGCCCAGGCGCCGGCCGCGACGCGACGGCTTCGATCGGGTACGCATACTGGCCCAGCACCTTGCCGCTGCGGTCCAGGCGCGTGATGCGTACCACGGAGCCGTGGTCCGGCGTGGCCAGCGGGCCATCCTGGTACAGGGCCGCCTCCATGCCCAGCCACAAGCTCTTGCCATCGGCGGCAAAGGACAGGCCCTCAAAGCTCATGTTGTTGCGCGAGCCGACCTCGTCCTTCGAGACCTTGAACATGGCCGGTGTCGGCAAGGTCGCCAGGAATTTTCCATCGCGGTCCGCATGGCGCACGAACGGGTGCAGGCCCACCTTGCGGTTGCCTTCGCTGCCGTACCACAGGCTGCCATCGCGCGGATCGACGCGGAGGGTTTCGATGTCGGCCACCTGGTCGCCCTGATCCAATTTTGCATGCGCCAGGTTCGGGTAGCGGCTGCCGTCCGGCTGCGTGAAGAAATGCACGCTGTCCAGGGTCACGCCGGAAAATTTCTCGCTATCGTAGGCAAGCGTGGCGCGGTAGAAGCGGGCCGGATTGATTTCCGAGCGGTCATCGCTTTCCATCACCCAGCTGTTGCTGGCCGCATCGTAATCGATGCCGGACAAGCCGCCCACCGTGGTGCCCTGGAAAGCCTGTTTCAAGGCAATGCGCTGCTCGCCGATCAGGCGCAGGCCGGTAATCGGCGCGTCCTGCGTAAAGCTGGCGCAGGCGGACAGGACGATGGCGGCGGGCGCCAGGACAAGCGCGGTACGAAAAAATCGATGCATGACAAATATCAGTGAGTGCGTAGGTCGCTTAGCGCAAAGCGCGTAAGCCGACGACATTGTTGACGTAGCCGGTGGTGATGTCGGATTACGCGGCGTACCGCCGCTAATCCGACCTACATCCCATCAGCCTTCTTCCGCGCGACGGCGGCCGTATAAAATCCCGCTTGCGTAGGTCGGCTTAGCGCAAAGCGCGTAAGCCGACGACATTGTTGGCGTAGCCGGTGGTTGCGTCGGATTACGCGGCGTACCGCCGCTAATCCGACCTACATCCCATCAGCCTACTTCCACGCGATGGCGGCCGTATAAAATCCCGGTCGCGTAGGTCGGCTTAGCGCGAAGCGCGTAAGCCGACGATATTGTTGGCCTGGCTGGCGGTAGTGTCGGATTACGCGGCGTACCGCCGCTAATCCGACCTACCCGACCTACATCTACCGACACCAGCCTATACCACCCCATCAGCCTTCAGCCGCGCGATGGCGGCCGCATCATAGCCCAGCGACGCCAGCACTTCGTCGTTGTGCTGGCCCAAGGCTGGCCCCAGCCACTGCGTCTTGCCTGGCGTGGCCGACAGTTTCGGGCTGATGGCGGGCAGTTTCACGGGCGTGCCGTCGGGAAAGTGGTGTTGTTCAAACATATTGCGGGCGAGAAATTGCGGGTCGCTCAGCATGTCGCGCACCGAATAAATTTTACCGGCAGGCACGTCGGCCGCCTTCAGCACGGCCAGCGCGCTGTCGATGGTATGCGTGGCGCACCAGGCGCCGATGGCGTCGTCAATTTCCTGCGTGCGCGCCACCCTGCCATCGTTGCGCGCCAGCTGCGGGTCGCCCGCCATGTCGATGCGGCCCATGGCCAGCATCAATCGCTTGAAGATGGCGTCGCCGTTGCCGGCAATCACGATGTTTTCGCCATCGCCCGTCGTATAGGTATTCGATGGCACGATGCCGGGCAGCGAGCCGCCCGTGCGCTCGCGCACCACGCCCGCCTGGTCATACTCGGGCACCAGCGACTCCATCAGGTTGAAGACGGATTCGTACAGCGCCACGTCGACCATCTGGCCTTCGCCGGCCACCGCACCGCCCGTCACGTCGCGGTGGCGCAGCGCCATCATGGCGCCGATCACGCCGTGCAGGGCCGCCACGGAGTCGCCGATCGACACGCCCACGCGCACAGGCGGACGATCCGCAAAGCCGGACACATAGCGCAAGCCGCCCATCGATTCGCCGATGGCGCCGAAACCGGGCAGGTCCTTCATCGGCCCCGTCTGGCCAAAGCCGGACAGGCGCACCATGATCAGGGATGGCTTGTCTTTCTTGAGCTGTTCGTAGCCGAGGTCCCACTTTTCCAGCACGCCGGGGCGGTAGTTCTCGATGATGATGTCCGCTTCCAGCGCCAGCTGGCGGGCGATGGCCCGGCCCTCGGGCGACTTCAGGTTCAGGGTCAGGCTTTTCTTGTTGCGCGCCTGCACCGACCACCACAGCGAGGTGCCGTCCTTCAGCACGCGCCAGGTGCGGATGGGGTCGCCGCCATCGGGCGACTCGATCTTGATCACGTCGGCGCCGAATTCGGCCAGCATGCGGGCGCAGAACGGCCCCGCGATCAGGGTGCCCAATTCCAGCACTTTAATGCCTTGCAGTGGACCAGTGGTCGCGGAAGATTCTGTCATAGAGGTCAGTTCAGGTTGCCCTGCGGTCGAGCATCGCGCGGGCGATGGTGCCCGCGTCGACGTATTCCAGTTCGCCACCCACGGGCACGCCGCGGGCCAGGCGGCTCACGCGCAAGCCACGCGCCTTCAGCATTTCGCTGATGTAGTGGGCCGTCGCTTCGCCTTCATTGGTGAAGTTGGTGGCCAGCACCACTTCGCCGACCACGCCATCGTTGGCGCGGTTCAGCAATTTTTCGAGGTGGATATCTTTCGGGCCGATGCCGTCCAGCGGCGAGAGCCGCCCCATGAGGACGAAATACAGGCCCTTGTAGGTAAGCGTCTGCTCGATCATCAGCTGGTCGGCGGGCGTTTCCACCACGCACAGCAAGCGCTTGTCGCGCTCGTCGTCGAGACAGGTCTCGCACACTTCATGTTCGGTAAAGGTATTGCACAGGCCGCAGTGATGCACGGCATCGACGGCCTGGAACAGGGCGCGCGACAGCATGGCCGCGCCTTCCCTATCGTGCTGCAACAAATGAAATGCCATCCGCTGCGCCGACTTGGGGCCGACGCCGGGCAGGCGCCGCAGCGCCTCGGTCAAAAATTCAAGCGACTTGGACATGGATCAACCTTGTCCCGTGCCATCGATCGAGCGCATGCGGCAGTGCATCAGAATGGCATTTTGAAGCCGGCTGGCAAGTTCATGCCGCCAGTCAAACCTGCCATTTTTTCAGCGGAGGTCGCTTCAGCCTTGCGCACGGCGTCGTTGAAGGCGGCGGCCACCAGGTCTTCCAGCATGTCCTTGTCGTCGGCCAGCAGCGACGGGTCGATCGACACGCGCTTGACGTCGTTCTTGCACGTCATGACGATTTTCACGAGGCCGGCACCGGACTGGCCTTCCACTTCCACCAGCGCCAGTTGCTCCTGGGCCTTTTTCATATTGTCTTGCATTGCTTGCGCCTGCTTCATCAGGCCAGCCAGTTGATTTTTCATCATAAGAATGCTCCGTTAATTCAGTTTGTGAGTGTGTTAATCATCAATGCAGGGTCGGCGCGGCGGAGCCGGCCGGTGCAGGGGTAATCGTGCCCGGCACGACAAAAGCGTCGAATGCACGCTTCATGTCGAGCACAAAGGGGTCGCTGGCGATGGTTTCTTCCGCGGCAAGCTGGCACGCTTCGCGGTGGGCCTGCGCTTCCGCGCTGGCCGTGTACCAGACGGCGCCCAGTTCCGTGTCGACATTGACCTTGCGGCCGAAACGCTCGCTCAGCACGGCCGCCAGTTTTTCCACGTTGGCCGGACTGCGCCAGGTGTCGATGGGCACGCGCAGGCGGAACGTGGTGCTGTGGCCATCGTGCAGGCATTCGATCAGCTCGGCCTGCACGGCCAGTTGCTGGGCTATGCCACGCAGGGGCAGCACGGCGGCGACGGCGGGCCAGTTGCCGTCCCAGTCCAGGCCCGGCACGGGCGTGATCACATACGGTCCGCTGGGCGCGGCTTGCTTGGCGGCACGCTGCGGCATGACGACGGCCGGCTGCTCGCTGCTTTGCGCGGCCGGCGCGCCGGCTGGTGCGGCGACGGCGGCCGAGGCGCTGTCATCGGAAAATTCGGTAACCCAGGGCGGCAAGTCGTCGTCTGGCTGTGCCGGTGGTGGCGGCGCGGCAGCACGTGTCTGCTCGACAGGCTCGGGCGCTGGGGTGTTCGTCACGGCGGAA
>NZ_NRDQ01000155.1 GCF_002878455.1 Janthinobacterium sp. AD80 | reverse complement strand
CAGCGAGGCACAGCAGGCGAGCGCCAGCCTGCAGGCGGCTAGCGTCCTGCAGGCGCAGGAGACGGCGCAACGCGAGGCGGCTCCCCTGCTCGACCAGGCCAAGGCACTCGACGCAGGCGTGGCAGCCCACTTGCCCGCGCACCGCCAGGCACAGGATGGCGCGCTGGCGGCCGACCAGGCCAACGATACGGCGCGCGCCGCACTGCAAGCGCTGCAACAGCGCCAGCAAGCCGCGCAGGCGGCACAGGAAACGGGACGCCAGTGGCTGGCCGCACACGGACACTGGCAGGCGCTGGCGCAGTCGTGGCAGTTGTGGGATCAATTGTTTGCCCAGGCCGGCCAGGCGGCCGCGCAAGCCGACGCAGCCGACGCCAGCGTGGCCGCATCGGCGCAGCAGGTGCGCCAGGCCGGCGAAAGCGCGCAGGCGGCACAAGCGGCGCTGGCCAGCGCCGCCGCCGTGCTGGCAGCGCGCGAGAGCGAACGGCATGCGGCGGCAGCCGCCGTGCAAGCCATCGATGGCCAGCGCTTGCAGGAACAGCGCGGCCAGCTGGAAGCGCATGCGCGTACCTTGACCAGCGCGGAAAAGACCTGGAGCGAACTGGCGCGCCAGCAGCAGGCGCTGGCGCACTGGCAAGCCAGGTCCGCCCAGCTGGAACAGGCCGCGCAAACGGAAAGCGCCGCCCTGGCGGTGGAAGCGGCACAAACGGCGCTGCTGGAAGCAGGCCTGGCGCAGGCGGAAAAATCCTTGAAAGGCGCGGAAGCGGCATGCGCGGCCAGCGTGGAGCAGCTACGCGCCAATTTGCAGGAGGATCAGCCCTGCCCCGTCTGCGGCGCGCTGGAACACCCGTACAGCCACGCCGACGACGCCTTGCAGGCGATGCTGGCCAGCTTGCAGGACCAGGTGCTGGCTTGCCGCGCGCAAGCACGCGGCAATGTGGAACGGCTGGCCGCGCACAAGGCGGCGCTGGCCGCCCATGTGCGCGAACAGGCGCGGACGGCGGAAGAACTGGCGGCGCTGCCGTCCGTCATCGACAGCCTGAACGCGCAATGGCAGCCGCATGCCGACAGCCTGCAGCTGCCGCAGGAAGCGCAGCGCGCGGACTGGTTCACGCAGCAGCTGGCCGAAAATGCGGCCGGCTTGCAGGCGCTGGCGCAGCAGGAGGCGGCGCTGCGGCTGGCCAGCATTGCGCGCGAGCAGGCGCAGGCGGCGCACGAACTGGCGTCCGGCGAGCATGCACGCTGCACAAGCAGCGTCGCCGATGCGCAAGCGCGCCTGGCGCAGCTGCAGGCGCAGCAGACGGCGAACACGGACAAGGGCGAGACGGCGCGCGCCGCGCTCGACGGCTTGCTGGCGCAGCTCGATGGCGCGTTTGCCGACGCCGAGGGCGCCGAAGACTGGAAAGAAGGCTGGCGCGCCGGTCCTGCCGATTTCCGCGCGGCGCGCGAAACGGAAAGCCGGCAATGGCTGAAGCAGCACGCGGAACAGGACGGCCGCAGCCACGCGCTGGCCACCCTGGCAGCCCAGCTGGAAGCGGCGCAGCTGGCGGCCGGCAAGGCGCAGCAAACGGCGCAGGAAGCGCATGCGGCATTCGCCTCCCTCGACAAGCGCTTGACAACGCTGCAAGCCGAACGCAACGCGCTATGGCAAGGCCAGGGCGTGGCCGACGTCGAGCGCACGCTGGCGGCGAATGTCGTGGCGGCCAAAGCGCAACTGGCGCAGCGGCAAGCGGCAGCGCAAACGGCCAGCCAGGAACGCGCGCGTCTGGAAGAAGCGTGCGCGCAGCTGGCGCAGCGCCTGGCCGCCCTGCGCGAACAGGAAGACGGCGCCGCAGCCGCCCTGCAGGACTGGCTGCGCCAGTTCCAGCAACGGCACCCGCATCATGCGCCGGCCACGCTCGACGATCTGCGCGCGCGCCTGGCGGTATCCGTCGATTCCATGCGCGCCGAACGCGATGCACTGCAAGTAATCGCCGACCGCCACACTGCCGCTGTTTCCGTGCTGGCCGAGCGCCAGCGGCAGCACGCGGCGCACCTGGCGCAGCCGCCCGACGGGCTGGAAATGGATGTGGAGGTATTGCACACGGCACTCGCATCGCTGCTGGCCGAACGCCAGGCGGCCAATGAAGAAGCGACGCGTTTGCGCCTGGCCATCGCGCAGGACGACGCCAAGCGCCACAGCGCGCAAGCGATGCTGGCGCAGATCGAGGCGCAGGCCAGCATCGAGCGGCGCTGGGCCAGCCTGAATGAGCTGATCGGCTCGGCCGATGGCAAGCGCTTCCGCAACTACGCGCAGCAATTCACCCTGGAAGTGCTGCTTGGCTATGCCAACGCGCATTTGAACCACCTGGCGCGCCGCTATCAGCTGGAACGCATCGACAACCCGAACAACCCGTCGCTGGGCCTGATGGTGCGCGACCAGGACATGGGCGGCGAGCTGCGCTCCGTGCACTCGCTGTCGGGCGGCGAGTCGTTCCTCGTCTCGCTGGCCCTGGCGCTGGGCCTGGCCTCGTTGTCGTCCAACCGCGTGCGCGTGGAATCGCTGTTCATCGACGAGGGCTTCGGCAGCCTGGATACGGAAACCCTGCGCGTGGCCATGGATGCGCTCGACGGCTTGCAAGCCATGGGCCGCAAGGTGGGCGTGATCTCGCACGTGCAGGAAATGACGGAGCGCATCGCCACCAGGATCCTGGTCCAGCCGGGGTCCGGCGGCAAGAGCGTGGTGACGGTGCGCTGAGCAAGCGGCAGCTAGCGGCTGCCTGGCTCGCGGCACAGCCTGAGCATGTCCCAGCCCAGTTCGCGGCGGATCTGCTCGGGGTCGGGCGGTGGCCGGCGCTGTTCCAGTTCCGCTTTCAACCATTTCCTGACGAGTTCCTTGCCAGGCTGTACAACTTGCTGCTTGTCACGCTTGTCCATGGTGCGACCTCTTCAATGGCGGCCAGACGGCCTCCTATATACGCTCAACGTCACGGCACGGATTCAGTTGACGCGTGCGTGGCGCAGATGCAACAACGTGTAACGATGGGCGGAGTGCGTTAAAATCGCCGCCTTCGCGTAACGACCCGCTACGCCCCGCAACAGTTCAAGGAACCCCATGAAAGCCGCCCGCAGCCTCACCTTCAAGTGCGTAAAATGTCACAAATCCATGCAGGTCTTCCTGCAAAAAGTCTCCGCCTGCTCGCATATCCAGCCGTATCAAGGCATTTGCGCATGCGGCGAACTCAAGCGTCACGCCACGGGCCAGGCCGATGCCGTCAAGTCTTACCTGGAATCGGCGGACGGTAGCTGGTCGCACCACCACTAATGGTTAAAGTATGGGCGATTGCTGTCGTTAAATACGAGACACAACCCATATGCAAGCGACCATGTCCCAGCTTCCCGCCCTCCTTCCCGGCTCGCGCCAGCCTGCCGCCACTACCCTGGCAGGGCAAACGCCGCCCAAAGCGGGCGGCAATACGGGGGGCCTGGGCGCGTCGCCGCTGATGCAGCGCACCGCGCAAGACGTGGTGGCGCTGTCGAAAAATGGCCTGGACCTGTCGGCCAGGGGACTGGCCCAGCGCACGGACGCGCTCGGCAACGCCACCGTCGACGTGGCGCAGGACTTTCTTACCAGCATGACGCGCCAGCTGTTCGGCGATGGCGCCAGCGTGGCCTTCGACTCCGTCGACTTGCAGGCCGATGCCAGCTTCAGCAGTGGCAGCGCCAGTGTTTCCGGCGCGCATGGCAGCAGCCGCGCAGCCGCCTTCAGCCTCGATGAAAACGCCCACTTCATCGGCAAGGGCAAGATCACCACGGCCGATGGCCAGACCTTTGCATTCGAAGTGGAAGTGCAATACCAGTCAAGCATCGGCGCGGGTGTTCTCGAACAGACGCAGGGCCAGGCGCAACAAGACCAGCCAGCCGATGACGCCGCCCTGCCCACGAAAGAATTGCCCGATACCCGCTTCGGCGGCAGCCTCAACGACCTGTTCAAGCTGCTGGGCCAGCAATTGCAAAGCAGCATCTTCAAGAGCCAATCCGGCAACGGCCAGGCCGATGGCATCAGCGCCAGCGGCCAGGATGCCGACCAGGCCGGCAGCCTCAGCTTGCGCCTGCTCAAGCTGGTACAGCCGGATGCAGCCGCCGACACCGGCAGGAAGACAGCGGATGCCACGCCCGAAGCGCAGGCGCGCGCCCGCGCGCTGGCCGGGGCCTATGGCACGGACATCACCGGCAGTGCAGGCGGCACGGGCAGCGACGTATAATAGAAGACGGCCTGCGCAGGCGACCATGCCGCGCGCCCACCTTCTATCGATTGAATCCCATGTCCGACACTTCTTCACCTACCGTCCATCCGCAGATCCACTGGAGCGAAAACGGCGCCGAGCATTCGGCCCGCTGGCGCTCGGAAAGCGGCATGCCGCCGCCCAAGCGCGTCGTCATCGCCGACGACCGCACGACGGCCGACCAGGCTTACCGCCTGGCCTGCGAAGGCACGGCCATGCTGTGGCGCGGCGACTTCCAGAACGCGCGCCAGCTGCTGCAGGCGCTGGCGCGGCGCGCCGACCACAAGAACGACAAGCCGAGTAAAAAAGCCAAGGCCGCCAAGTTGGCGAAGCCGGAACCATCCGCCACGGAAGCGTTCCATTTGCACCGCCAGGCCCAGTCGCAGCGCGCCCGCACCCTGGCCATGCTGCTGCTGCCTTTCGATGCCGACTACACGATTCCACTGCGCCGCGCGCCGGACGTGAAACTGGCCTGCAATGAAGCGTATGGCCGTGGCGAGGAAGCGTTCGTCGCTTCGCTGCGCGAACTGCTGGGCCTGATCGGCGCGCATGAATGGCGCCGCACGGGCGTGGAATTGCCGGCCCTGGGCCAGCGCATCCACCCGCACTACGGTGTCTTCGCGCCGATTCGCGGCGAATACGTGGGCCTGGTGGCCGAAGCGCCGCTGCCACCGCGCGCCAAGCTGGCCTTCGATATCGGCACGGGCACGGGCGTGCTGGCCGCCGTGCTGGCGCAGCGCGGCATCGAACGCATCGTCGCCACCGACCAGGACCCGCGCGCCCTGTCCTGCGCGCGTGAAAACCTGGCCCGCCTGGACGTGGCCGACAAGGTCGAGGTGGTGCAGGCCGACTTGTTCCCCGCCGGCCGTGCGCCGCTGGTCGTGTGCAATCCGCCATGGCTGCCAGCCCGCCCCAGCTCGCCAATCGAATATGCCGTCTACGATCCGGACAGCCGCATGCTGCGCGGTTTCCTGGCCGGCCTGGCCGGCCACCTGGAGCCAGGCGGCGAAGGTTGGCTGATCCTGTCCGACCTGGCCGAGCACCTGGGTCTGCGCCCGCGCGCGCAATTGCTCGAGTGGCTAGAACAGGCGGGCCTGAAAGTCATCGACCGCCTGGACGTGAAACCCACGCACCCGCGCGCGCAAGACGCCACCGACAGCCTGCACGCGGCACGCTCGAAGGAAATCACCTCGCTGTGGCGCCTGGCGGCGGCATAAGCGAGGCCCTGAAAGCCGGCCATTGCGCATTGCAGCAAACCCCGCTATAATTCGCCTGCGGGGTGGAGCAGTCTGGCAGCTCGTCGGGCTCATAACCCGAAGGTCACAGGTTCAAATCCTGTCCCCGCAACCAGATACCGGAAAGCCGCTGATTCTTGCAAAAGATCAGCGGCTTTTTCCATTGCGCCGCATCCCCTCCGCGCATCACCCGCGCCATCCGGCATCTCTGGCCATGTTAAATTGTCACTCTCTTTGACTTGCCACAACCCCATGACCTTCCTTCGCACCGCCGCCTTGCTTGCCTGCCTGCTGCTTCCCGCCACGTCGCCAGCACGCGGCGAAGCGCTGGACGACAGCACCCTCCTGCAGCGATTCGTGCTGCCCTTCGCCATTGCGCAACTGGAAAAGCATGGCGGCTTCCTGCCTTTCGGCGCCGCCATGCAGGCCAGCGGCCAGATCGTCGCCCTGGGCGGCTACGACGGCTCCGATGACGAGGCCACGCCGCCGCCGGCGGACATCGTCAAGCTGATCCAGGCCGACCTGGCGGCGGGCGCCAGCAAAGGCGACTACCGGGCCACCGCCCTCGCCTACGACGCCAGCGTGGCCGTGCCGCCGGACGGACAGCCATCCGACGCCATCGCCATCGCCATCGCGCTCGATCGCCAGGATGGCGCTTCCGTGACCCTCTTCCTGCCCTACGCACTGCACAATGGCAAAGCAGGCTTCGGCACCCCGTTCACGCGGCAAGGCACGACCGCCGTCTTCCCGCTGCAAGCGGCGCCGCTAGACGCGGAAGGCGCCAGCGATTGACCGCTTTGCCGCGCTGTCGCCGGTGCGGCGAGGTCTCATTTACTGTGGCCATTACGCAACGCAGCAAAATGGTATATAATTCGCCTGCGGGGTGGAGCAGTCTGGCAGCTCGTCGGGCTCATAACCCGAAGGTCACAGGTTCAAATCCTGTCCCCGCAACCAATACATAAAAACCGCTGGCTCCTGCAAGGGACCCGGCGGTTTTTTCATTCCAGGGCTGGCCGGCGCGGCAGGCATGTCGCCCGCCTTGCGCTTACACGGCGCCGGCCGCGCGAATCTGCCTTGCCGCGGCGTGCAGGCTGGCGGCGGCGCGTTCCAGCTTGTCGGCGCCCGTCGTCTCGGCCAGGGCCGCAAACGCGCTGATGTGGAAGGTGGCCACCAGCGCCGGCGACACGTCCAGTTCCAGCGCCGCCTTGCTCAATGCCGTCGACGCGTCGAGATACGGCGCGCTGCCCGCCTCGAATGCCTGCTTCGTTTCCAGCATTTCCTGCCCGCCTTCCGCTTTCGCCAGGCAATCGTCGACCTTTTGCTGGAAGGCCGGCAGGGTATCGCGCGCCGGTCCGGCGTCAGGCACGGGCTCCGGCTCCGCCGGTGCGGGTGCAGGCGCGGCAGCGGCCGGTTTGTCCGCCGCCATGTCGCGCAGGGTCAGCCAGCGCTCGACGGCAAGAAAATCGGCGAACGGCTCGGCCACCTTCGGGTTCATCAGCCACACTTCGCCCGTGCGCCAGTCGATCTTCACGCCGCGCTCATTGCGCGCCAACAAAATATCCTTGCCGCCATTCGCATTCGACACGCGGCCAATGTCGATCCAGTGCATCAATTCCGCCTGGCGCGACATCGCGTTGACCCGGTGAAAATAGGCCAGCCATACAAATCTGGCGACCAGGAGAACCAGGGCACCACCAACCATCCACATCATCTTTCGCTCCGCTCCGCGCCACATCGACAGCCGCATTTTCTCACATGAAAGCTTGCGCCAAGGAAACTTTTACATCTGCCGTGCGTCAGCGCAAAAGGGCGCCGCGCGCGGGCCTGGCGCGCAGTCGCATTTCAGCAACGCAGCGTTTTCCTGATTGCCTGGCGTACGCCGCTCGGTTATTATGAGAACAATTCTCATTTACATTAAGCTGTGCTTCCGATGCTGTCCGCCACCTCCCCGCCATCCGACTTCCAGTCCCTGTACCGCGAGCACCACTCGTGGCTGCTGCGCTGGCTCAAGCGGCGCCTGCACGATGCGGGCCTGGCGGGCGACCTGGCGCAGGATACCTTCATCAAGGTGCTCGTCGCGCGCGGCAGTGCCGGCATCATGCAGCCGCGTCCTTTCCTGGCCACCATCGCCAGTCGCCTGCTGGCCAACCACTGCCGCCGCGTGGAACTCGAACGCGCCTACCTGGACGCCCTGCTGCTGCAGCCGCAGGCCAGCATGCCGTCGCCGGAAAGCCTGGCCATCGTGCTCGAATCGCTGCAGCTGGTCGACCGCGCGCTGGACAAGCTGTCCGGCAAGGCCAAGGCCGCCTTCCTGCTGGCCCACCTGGACGGCATGACATATGCCGAGATCGCCGCGGAACTGGGCACCACCACGCATTCCGTGAAAAAATACCTGAGCAAGGCCAATTTGCTGTGCTTTTTCGCCGTGCCTGATTTTGCCGCCCCCTGAGATGGGCCGCGCCACCGTCTACGCCCAGGGACAGCCCATCGACCTGGCCATCGCCATGCAGGCGGCCGAATGGCTGACCACCCTGATGAGCGGAGAAGCCACGCCGGCGGACAAAACCGCGTGGCAGCACTGGCGCCAGGCGCACCCCGACCACGAGCGTGCCTGGGCGCACATCGAAAGCGCCAGCGGCGGCTTGCGCGAACTCGATGCGCAGGCGGGCCGCCAGGCGCTGCAGCAAGGTTCCGGTCCGCGTTCCCGCCTTGCCGTACATACCTCGCGCCGCCGCAGCCTGCAGTTGCTGGCGTGGGCTGGCACCATCGGCCTGACGGGCTGGCTGGGCGCGCGTTCGGAATACGCGCCCGGCTTCGCGCGCGCCGCACTGGCCGACATTTCCACGGGCGTGGGCCAGCGCCGCGAGCTGACGCTGCCTGACGGCAGCCGGCTGCATCTGAATAGCGCCAGCGCCGTCAATGTCCGCTTCAGCGGCACGCAGCGCCTGCTGCAACTGGTGCAGGGCGAAGCCTTCATCGCCACTGCGCGCGAAGCCGGCCTGCCCTACCGCCCCTTCCTCGTCGAAACCGCCCATGGCCATGCCCAGGCGCTGGGCACGCGCTATTCGGTGCGCCAGGCCGACGGCCACACCATGGTCGCCGTCGAGGAAGGCGCGGTCCGGCTGATGCCGCGCCATGGCGACGGCAGCGTGGTCATTCCCGCCGGCCGCAGCGCCAGCATGGATGCGCGGCGCGTGCTGTCCATGCAAGCCGCATCGCCCGACACCTGGGCCTGGCGCAAAGGCTTGCTGCTGGCCGACGGCATGCCGCTGCGCGACTTCCTGCATGAACTGAGCCGCTACCGCCACGGCTTCCTCGGCTGCGATGATGCCGTCGCCGGCCTGCGCATCTCCGGCGTCTTCCCGCTCGACGATGCGCAAGCCGTCCTGCTGGCACTGCCCGAGTCCCTGCCTGTCGACGTGCGCCTGCGCACGCGCTACTGGGTGCAGGTGGAAGCGCGCCAGCGGCGCTGAGCATTTATTTGACGTCCGGCGCAAAAAAACTTACCCGCTTTCGATTCTCGCGTGACCTGTGTATGCAAAGTTCTTTTGACGACTACAACACAAGGTAACCATGTCTCCTGCCATTCATCATTCCAAGCCGCCCATCAAGCGCATGGCGTATGCCATCCACCTCGTCTTCCTCGGCTCGGCCCTGCTGCTGAACGTGCCGGCACCGGCACTGGCGCAGGAAAGCGCCGCCGCGCAAGCGGCCAGCCACGACTTCCAGGTGCCCGCCGGCGACCTGGCTGCCGCGCTGCGCCAGGTCGCCAGCCAGTCCCGCGTCATCCTGGGCTTCACGCCGGAACAGACGCGCGGCAAGACGACGGCGGGACTCACTGGCCGCCATGACGTGCATGCCGCGCTGGCCGGCGTGCTGCGCGGCACGGGCCTGAAGGCCGAGCGCAGCGCCAACGGCAGCTATGCCCTGCGCGCGGCCGACGCCGCAGCGGGCGGCGAAGCGCTGTCGATGATGCCGGAAGTATCGGTCAAGGCGCAGCAGGACGCCACTGAAGGCTCGGGCGCCTACGTCTCCGCCCTGCCGGTGTCCACGGCCACCCCACTGGGCCTGTCCGTGAAGGAAACGCCGCAGTCCGTCAGCGTCATCACGCAGCAGCGCATGCAGGACCAGGGCTTGACGACGATCGCGCAAGTGATGGCGCAGACGCCGGGCATCACCCTGTTCTCGCTGGGCAGCGAACGCTCGGGCTTTACCTCGCGCGGCTATGCCATCACCAACTACCAGCTCGATGGCATCAGCACCCACTCTGAAAACCTGGGCCTCAACGCGATACCGTCGCAAAGCCTGGCCGACATGGCGCTGTACGACCGCATCGAAGTGCTGCGCGGCGCCTCGGGCCTGATGACGGGCGCGGGCGACGCCTCGGGCGCCATCAACATGGTGCGCAAGAAGCCGACGGCGCAGTTCCAGGCCTCGGTCGAAGGCGAAGTGGGCTCGCGCGATGAACGCCGCGGCCTGGCCGACATCGCCGGCCCGCTCAACGAGGCGGGCAGCCTGCGTGGCCGCATGGTGGCGCTGTACGAGGAAGGCGACAGCATCGTCGACAACTACAGCCGCGACAAGAAGGTGATCTACGGCGTGCTCGAGGCCGATCTCGCCAGCGGCACGAAACTGACGGCCGGCGTGACGCACCAGCGCAACCGCTCCAAGGGATCGCTGTCCTACCTGGGCTTCCCCCTGTTCTACGACAATGGCGTCATGACGAAACTGCCCCGCTCCTTCAGCCCGGCCGCCGCTTCGAACCGCTTCGGCAGCAATTCCACCGACCTCTTCGCCACCCTGGAACACGCGCTGGCGAACGACTGGAAGCTGAAAATCTCGGCCAACCGCGTGCAGTCCTCGCAGGAAGAGCGCTCGGCGTTCATCAACGTGAGCGGCGGCTTTCCCAACCAGCTTACGGGCGATGGCCTGCGCATGAGCGCCGACTACCGCGATTACCAGCTCAGGGTCAACAGCGTGGACGTCAATGTGCGCGGACCGTTCAGCGCGTTCGGCCGCCAGCACGAACTGGTGCTGGGCATGGACTACAACGAATTCAAAAGCACCACGGATGGCCGCCGCGACGCGGACATGCAGGGCCAGCCAGTCAATCTGTACCACTGGAACCGCATGGCAGCGCCCGTGTTTGGCGACACTTTCGTCACCTACGACAGCACGCGCCGCCAGGCCAGCGCCTACGCGGCCAGCCGCTTCACGCTGTCCGAGCGCCTGAAGCTGATCGCTGGCGCCAAAGTGCTGCGCTACAGCGAGAACTACATTTCGGACGCGCCCAGCGTGCAGTTTTACAGCGCGTCGCCGGCATCGGACAGCAGCGTCTTCACGCCGTACGGCGGCCTGGTGTTCGACATCGACGCCACGCACAGCGCCTACGCCAGCTACTCCACCATCTACCAGCCCCAAGCCTCGCAAGACCGCTACGGCAAGCTGCTGGCACCGCGCGAAGGCAAGACCTATGAAGCGGGCATCAAGAGCGGCTGGTTCGACGGCCGCCTGAACACGTCCGCCGCGCTGTATCTGATCCGCCAGAAAAACCTGGCCGAAACGGATCCGGGCCACACCCTGCCCGGCTCCAACGATCCGGCCTTCCGCACCATCAAGGGCGCCGATACCCAGGGCATCGACCTGGAAGCGACAGGTGCCCTCACGCCCAACTGGAATGTCTCGGCGTCGTGGTCGTACAGCCAGACGGAAAATGCGGAGGGCAAGGCGATCCAGACCACCTTCCCGCGCCACCTGGTGAAACTGTGGACCACCTACCGCCTGCCTGGCGACCTGCATCGCCTGACGGTGGGCGGCGGCTTGAACTGGCAAAGCCGCGTGTATTCGGACATCGACGCGTGGCAGATCAACAGCACGCTGCACTGGGAACAGAAGGCCTACTCGGTGGCCAGCCTGATGGCGCGCTACGACATCAACGACAAGCTGTCGGCCACCGTCAACGTGGCCAACCTGTTCGACAAGCAGTACACGGCTTCCGTGTCGGACTGGTGGTACTCGGGCATGTATGGCCCGGCGCGCAAGGTGGCGTTGAAAGTGCGCTACCAGTTCTGATGCGCTGATGGCGCCGGGGGCGGCGGCCGAATATTTCACACTACCCAGGGGCCGGTGATACAATTTTCCGCTTCACGGGCCGCGACCACGGCCCGTGCCACAGAGACACCAAGGAGAATGTGTGAAGGACCTCGCCCCCGCCCTGCCAGCCGATCCGGCCGACCAACCCGCCAATCCCTCGCGCCGGCGCATTTTCCAGGCTGCTTCCGCAGTCGGCCTGGCCGCCAGCCTGCCGGCGCTGGCCGATGCCGCGCCCGCGAAGAAAACCATCGCCAAGGGCTCGCTCGACGCGAAACTCAAGGCGCACGTCAAGAACGTGGTCGTGATCTACCTGGAAAACCGCAGCTTCAACAACCTGTTCGCCAACTTCCCCGGCACCAGCGCGCCGCTGTCCGCCGTCACGGCGGAACAGGCGCAGCAACTGGACCGCGACGGCAAGCCGCTGGCCACCCTGCCGAAGATCTGGGGCGGGCTGGTGCCGAACCAGCAGAATGTCGGCGGCGTCGATTACCTGATCAAGGAAGACCAGATTGCCGGCTTGCCCAACGCGCCCTACAAATTGAGCGACGCGGCCGGCAAGCCGCTGCCCGAGAGCATCATCACGCGCGACCTGGTGCACCGTTTCTATAACAACCAGATGCAGATCAACGGCGGCAAGAACGACGGCTTCGCCGCGTGGGCCGACAGCGGCGGCCTGGTGATGGGCCATTACGGCGAAACGTCGAAAAACCTGAACCTGTGGCAGATCGCCGAGCAGTACACGCTGTGCGACAACTTCTTCATGGCAGCCTTCGGCGGCTCCTACATGAACCACCAGTTCCTCGTCACTGGCCGCGCCAACGAATACTTCAACGCCGCCGAAACGGCGGCGAAGAAAAAGATCGCCGTGCTGGCCGACGGCCCGCAAGGCGTGCGCCTGGCGATCTCGCCCGAGTGCCCGGCGTCCGCGCTGGACGGCAAGCCGAAATACGTCAATGACGGCGCCATCACGCCGGACGGCTATGCCGTCAACACCATGGCGCCGCCGTACCAGCCCAGCTACATCCGTCCCGCCTACGACGGCGACCCGCTGCACGCCGATCCGGCCGACGCGAATACCCTGCCGCCGCAAACCTACGACACCATCGGCGACCTGCTGTCGCGCAAGGGCGTGAGCTGGGCCTGGTATGGCGGCGGCTGGCAAGCGGCGCTCGAACACAAGGGCGGCGGCAGCAAGCCGAACTTCCAGTTCCACCACCAGCCGCTGAACTACTTCAAGCAGTTCGCCCCAGGCACGGCGGCGCGCGCCGAGCACCTGCGCGACGGCGGCACGGGCGACAGCCCGATCTCGAACAAATTCCTCGCCGCCGCCGTGGCGGGCAAGCTGCCGGCCGTGACTTTCTACAAGCCGCAGGGCAACCTGAACCTGCACGCCGGTTACTCGGACATCGAGTCGGGTGACCAGCACGTGGCCAACGTCATCGCTCACTTGAAGGCCTCGCCGCAGTGGAAGGACATGATCGTGGTGATCACCTTCGACGAAAACGGCGGCTGGTGGGACCACGTGGCGCCGCCAAAAGGCGACCGCTGGGGCCCGGGTACGCGCATTCCCGCCATCGTCGTCTCGCCATACGCGAAAAAAGGCGCCGTCGACCACAGTTTTTATGACACGACGTCGATCCTGCGCCTGATCACGCGCCTACACGACCTGCCGCTGCTCGAAGGCCTGAAGGTGCGCAATGACGCGTTCGCGTCGCGCGGCGCGCTGCCGCCGGGCGACCTGACAGGCGCCCTCAGCTTCCGCTGATTGCACAACGGCCCTTCCCACAATGCGGCACGCCTGTGATACACTGCGTGCCGCACTTAAATCCGCAGGACAAGTTTTCCTGCAGGTTGTCCCAACAATGAGCCCGACTCCAGTAGCCGGGCTTTTGTTTTGTGGATGAAGTTAAAGCGTATAGACATAGGCGGGCAGCACCTTGCCCGCCCCCTGGCTTTCGCAGGCCAGGGACAGAGGTTAGCAAATGAGAGATAAAAAAGACAACGCCACCATCGACTTGCCCGGTTTCGGCCCGCCGCCTGCGCACGACGCGCCAGAGCCGGCGCCGGAACCGCAGCGCCGCGCGCGCGTGCGCAAGGTGGCCTTGAAACAGGTGCAGCTGGAATTGCTGGAGCCGACCGATGCCACGGGCTTGCCCGTGTGGACGCGCGACGCCGGCCTCGATCTCACCGGCCTGCCCATCTGGGCGCCTGATACCTGATTTCCCAACGCGGGCGGCCGTTTGCCGCCGGCTTCATCACCATCCGCACAAGGGCGTAAATCGCCTGTAGACTGTGCCCACCCACCCGCTTTTTACCCGGTCCCGCCCTATGAACGCCACTACTACCGCTTTTTCCAGCCTGCCGCTGACGCCCGCCTTTCTGGCCAACCTGGACTCGCTCGGCTACCACGAGATGACCACCATCCAGGCGCAAAGCCTGCCGGCGGTACTCGATGGCCGCGACCTGATCGCCCAGGCGAAAACGGGCAGCGGCAAGACGGCCGCCTTCGGCATCGGCATCCTGCACAAGCTCAATCCTGCCTGGTTCGCCGTGCAGGGCCTGGTGCTGTGCCCGACGCGCGAGCTGGCCGACCAGGTGGCCAATGAGCTGCGCCGCCTGGCGCGCGCGGCCGGCAATATCAAGATCCTGACGCTGACGGGCGGAGCGCCGATGCGCCCGCAAATCGCCTCGCTGGAACACGGCGCGCACATCGTCGTCGGCACGCCGGGCCGGCTGCGCGACCATATCGGCCGCGGCACCATCAACCTGAACCACGTGCAGACCCTGGTGCTCGATGAAGCGGACCGCATGACGGACATGGGTTTTTATGAAGAAATCGCCGGCATCGTCAGCGCCTGTCCGGCACGCCGCCAGACCTTGCTGTTCTCGGCCACCTACCCGGAAGACATCCGCCGCGCCACGGCCTCGTTCCTTGTCAACCCGCTGGAAGTGACGGTCGAAGCGCAGCATGACAACGACAAGATCGAACAGCGCTTCTATGAAATCGGCTTCGATGAGCGCAATGCGGCCGTCGGCAAGCTGTTGAAACACTTCAAGCCGGAATCGACCCTGGCCTTCTGCAATACCAAGGTGCATTGCCGCGAACTGGCCGAGGAACTGCGCCAGCAAGGCTTTTCCGCGCTGGCCCTGTACGGCGAGCTGGAACAGCGCGAGCGCGATGAAATCCTGGTGCTGTTCGCCAACCGCAGCTGCTCCGTGCTGGTGGCCACCGACGTGGCCGCGCGCGGCCTGGATATTTCCGACCTGGGCGCCGTGATCAACGTCGACGTCTCGAAGGACACGGAAGTGCATATCCACCGCATCGGCCGCACGGGCCGTGGCAGCAAGAAGGGCCTGGCCCTGTCGCTGTGCGCGCCGAACGAAAAAAAATGGGTCAAGCTGATCGAGCAGTACCAGAACAGCGCCGTCGAATGGCACGACTTGAAGGAACTGGGCGAGGACGATGGCGCCGAGGCCCTGCCGGCGCCGATGGTCACCTTGTGCATCATGGGCGGCAAGAAGGACAAGCTGCGCCCGGGCGATTTGCTCGGTGCGCTGACGGGCGACGCCGGCCTGACCAAAGAGCAAGTAGGCAAGATCAACGTGTTCGAGTTCATGACCTATGTGGCCATCGACCGCTCCGTGGCCGAAGCGGCCTTCAAGCGCCTGAACGCGGGCAACCCGCTGGGCCGCGACTTCGGCAACATCAAGGGCCGCAGCTTCAAGATGCGCTTCATCGAGGCGTAAGCTGTAATGCGCGCAGGGCCGCCATGGTCCTGCGTGCCGGATAGTCTTCCCACACGGGATACTGCCGGCGGTAGTAGCAGTTCCAGTAGCTGACGGCGCGCCGCTGCAGCGTCTCCACATACCCAGGATTCTCCAGCAGATAGCGCGCCAGCGCCTGCGCATTCCAGGCCGGCAACGCAGCGCCAATTACTTCGACAATCTCCAGCACGTATTCGCCGCACAGGTGCACGATGAAGGGCACCGTCCACGCCCGTTCCTGCTGCAGCAGCTGCCTTGCACACGCTTCGCGCAGATGGCCGTCATGGTGGCGCGTGCCCAGGCACAGGGCGATGACGCCAGCGTCGCCGGGCAGCGCGGCACAGACCAGCAGCCGTTCACGCGCATAGTGGGTGCGCACGGGAATGCGCAGCAGCCGGCCATTTTGCAGCACCTCGAACGGGGCCGATGGCACATGCAGCTGACCGGGGGACAGCGCTGGCAGCAGGCGTGCCACGGTGTCCGCCAATGCGGCCGGAAAGGCAGCCGCTTCAAGCATCGCCGGCATCCTTGCACACCTTGCGCACGCCCAGCGCGGGCTGGTCCATTTTTTCAAAGATCACATTCGAATACCATTCGGCCGGATCGCCTTCGGCGGGCTTGCCCAGCGAGATGTAGTAGCCGCCGTGCGTGAACAGGGCCGTGGTTTCCTTGCCCGGCCTGGCCCTCTGCAGAAAGGCGGGCCAGGCGGCCTTGTCGACCGGCGTAAAACGCGCGCCCAGCAGCGCCAGCAGGCGCGCATGCGTGGCCGGCGCATACGGGAACAGATACAGGTATTCGACCAGTTCGCCGCCATCGGCCAGCCGCGTGACGGCGGATGTCGCCGCCTCCACGGCTTCCTTGCCCGCGCCAAAACTGCACAGCACCCCGCCGCTGTAGGCGAAATCGATGACGGTGGCCGGCGCGCACGCTTGCCCTTCCCGGTCGATGCCGACGGGCGGCAGCGCGCGCACTTGCGCCAGCAGCGTGTCGCCGGAGGTAGCCAGCGCGGGAAAACCGGGACAGGCGCTGGCCGCCTGCGCGGCGTTTGACAAGGCAAGGCAACAACTCAATAGCAGTAAATGGCGCTTCACGGCATCTCCAGTTTCATCAGGCGGCCATTATGCCGGACATCTTCACAAGCGCCGCGCCTGTTGCCCCTGCGGCGTATCGTCGATGTCATAGCCGGCCGCGCGCGCCAGTGCGCGCAGGCGGTCGGCCTCGGCCCACTGGCGCTGCGCGCGGGCGATGGCCCGTTGTGCCATCCACGCCTGCACCGGCTGCGGCACGTCCACCTGCGCCGGCTGCCAGGCCAGCAAGTCCAGTCCCAGGGCCGCATCGAAGCGGGCCAGGGTGGACTTTTTGACGGCGTCCGGCAGCGCGCTTTTCAGCAGCTCCCAGGCCACGGCCAAGGCGCGCGGGAAGTTCAGGTCATCGTTGAGCTGCGCCGCGAAGCGCGCCAGCCACGCAGGATCAGGATCGGCCTCGCCCTGCGCTTCGCCAAGGCCATGGACGGTGACGCGCAGGCGCGCCAGGCCGCTGGCGGCGGCGCGCAAAGCCTCGTCCGTAAAATTGAGGCTGCCACGGTAGTGGGCGCCCAGGCACAAGTAGCGGTAGGCAAGCGGATCGATGCACTGCTCCACCAGGCTGTGCAAACGTAAAAAGTCGCCCGACGATTTCGACATCTTCGCGTCCTGCGTTTTCAAAAAGGCGCCGTGCAGCCAGAAGTTGGCCAGGCGCGTGCCGTGGCGCGCCTCCGTCTGGGCGATCTCGTTGCTGTGGTGGACGGCCACGTGGTCCTCGCCGCCGCAATGGATGTCGAAATACGCGCCCAGGTGCTTTTCCGCCATGGCCGAGCATTCGATATGCCAGCCGGGAAAGCCCAGGCCCCAGGGGCTGTCCCATTCCATCTGCCGCTGGCCCGGCACGCCGCTGAACTTCCACAGGGCGAAGTCGCAGATGTCGCGCTTCTCTCCCAGCTCCACCCTTTTCCCAGCCTGCAGGCCGTCGCGGTGCAGGCGCGCCAGTTTGCCGTAGCTGTCCTGGCGCGTCGTGTCGAAATAGATGCCGTCATCCGTGCGGTAGGTATAGCCCTTCGCTTCCAGGTCGAGGATGAAGGCAATCTGCTCGGCGATGTGGTCCGTGGCGCGGCACCAGACGGTGGGCGGCAGGATATTCAGCGCACGCAGGTCACCTTCGAACGCGCGCGTAAATTCGGCGGCGATGTCCCAGGCCGACTTGCCGCTGCGGGCGCTGCGCGCCTCGATCTTGTCGTCGCCGCTGTCGGCGTCCGACGTCAAATGACCGACGTCCGTGATGTTCATCACGTGGCGCACCTGCAAGCCGTTCCATTCCAGCGCGCGGCGCAAGCCATCGACGAACAGATAGGTGCGCAGGTTGCCGATGTGCGCGTAATCGTAGACGGTGGGGCCGCAGGCGTACAGGCCTGCCTGGCCGGCGGCGAGGGGTTCGAAGGGCCGCAGGCTGCGGCTATACGTGTCGTATAAATGAAGTGTCATGCGGGGCTTTCATGCGCGTTGCGGAAAAAGAAAATGGCCACAGGTTTTTCAACACTGTGGCCATCGGAATGAGGAATAAAAAGTTTAACGGCGCCGGGCCGCATCCTCACGGGGCCAGGTACACGGACACAGCGCGGCGGCAGTGGCGGCGGTGACAGTGGCTGAAATGAGGATGGATGTAAGCATGGGGGCAATATCGCATGCGCACCGGCGGGCCGTCAAGCCTGCCGGCGGCACTGGCTTATTTTTTCGCCTGCTCGATATGCGGCAGCAGCACCGTCAGGATGCCCAGCAGCGGCAAATAGGAGCAGATTTTATACACATAGGCGATGCCCGAAATGTCGGCCAGGTGGCCCATGGCGGCGGCCGCGATGCCGGACACGCCGAACATCAGGCCAAAGAAAATCCCCGCGATCATGCCCACCTTGCCCGGCACCAGTTCCTGCGCGAAGACGACGATGGCGGAAAACGCGGACGAAATCACGAAGCCGATGATCACCGTCAAGACGGCCGTCCAGAACAGGTCGACGTAGGGCAGCAGCAGGGTAAATGGCGCCGCGCCCAGGATGGAAATCCAGATCACGCGCTTGCGGCCGATGCGATCGCCGATAGGGCCGCCCATGAAGGTGCCGGCCGCCACGGCGGCGAGGAAGAGGAACAGGTAGAGCTGGGCATCGCCGAGCGACAAATGGAATTTGTCCATCAGGTAGAAGGTGTAGTAGCTCGACAGGCTGGCCATGTAGATGTACTTCGAGAACACCAGCAGGGCCAGCACGCCCAGGGCGCCCATCACCTTGTTGCGCGACAAGTTCGGCCCGTGGCCGCCCGCCTTCGGCTTGAAACTGGCCAGGTGCCCGCTATACCACTGGCTGACCTTGTACAGCACGCCGATGGCCAGCACGGCCAGCAGGCTGAACCAGGCGACATTGCCGTGACCACGCTTGACGATGACGGCAGCCGCCAGCAGCGGCCCCAGGGCGGAGCCCACATTGCCGCCCACCTGGAACAGCGACTGGGCAAAACCGTAGCGTCCGCCCGACGCCATGCGCGCCACGCGCGACGCTTCCGGGTGAAAAGTCGAGGAACCGACGCCGATCAGCCCGGCAGCGAGCAGCAGGGTCGGGAAAGTCGTGACGACGGCCAGCATCAGCACGCCGGCCAGGGTAAAGCACATGCCCACCGGCAGCAGGAACGGCAGCGGGCGGCGGTCCGTGTACAGGCCGATCCACGGCTGCAGCAGCGAGGCCGTGCACTGGAACGTCAGGGTAATGAGGCCGACCTGGGTAAAACTGAGTGAAAACTCGGCTTTCAGCATCGGATAAATCGACGGCAATAATGCCTGGATCAAGTCATTGAGCAAATGCACGAAGGCGACGGCGCCCAGGATGTGCATGGC
This sequence comes from Janthinobacterium sp. AD80, assembly GCF_002878455.1. Classification (GTDB taxonomy): domain Bacteria; phylum Pseudomonadota; class Gammaproteobacteria; order Burkholderiales; family Burkholderiaceae_D; genus Janthinobacterium. The sequence continues at coordinate 6,925 of NZ_NRDQ01000155.1, read as the reverse complement.
CAGACCGGATTGTTGTTGGGAACTCTGGTGTGTAGGGGCCGCCGGCATGGCGGCGGCAGACGTCGTGGTGGTGTGCATGGTTCTTCCGCAATGATGGGGCCCGGCAGGCGGCCCCGCAAAGAAAGCAGTATAGTATGGTCACCGGACTACTAACTTCCAATAATCGTCGCGCAAGTGACAACCCGGTGACAACGCAGCAGCAGAGACACATGTACACCCACCACCCCGCCCAGACCCATCCCGATGGCGTGCCGTTCAGCCGCAGCACCAGTTCGCACGACTACCAGCATGTGCCCCGTCCCGTGACAGCCATGTCCAAGCAATATGCGGCGTCCGACTATACGGCGCCGCACAGCCATGTACGGGCACAGTTGCTGTATGCGACGCAGGGCGTGATGCGCGTGAGTACCGAGCATGGCGTGTGGATCTTGCCGCCCCGGCGCGCCCTGCTGATACCTGTAGGCATCGTGCATGAGGTACACATACTCAGCGAACTGAGCATGCGCACCGTGTACATCGATGCGCAGGTCGCTGCCCAGTTCGGCACCGATTGCAAGGTGCTGGAAGTGAGCCGGCTGTTGCGCGAGCTGATCCTGGCACTGCTGGCCGAACCGATCGAGTATGCGCTGGCGGGACGCGGCGACTGGCTGGCCCACCTGATCCTGTCGGAACTGGCCGCCGCCGATACCGTGCCGCTGGCCATCCCCTGGCCGCGCGACCGGCGCCTGGTGGCCGTGTGTTCGGCCATCATGGCAGCACCCGGCAGTCGGCGCAGCATCGAGGACTGGGCCCAGGATGCGGGCGCCAGCGCGCGCACCCTGATCCGCTTGTTTCCCAAGGAAACGGGACTGCATTACCGCCAATGGCTGCAGCAAGTGCATTTGGCGGAGGCCTTTTGCCGCCTGGACCGGGGCGAAGGCGTGGCCGCCATCGCCTATGCGCTGGGCTACGCCAGCCCCAGCGCCTTCAGCGCCATGTTCCGCCGCATCCTGGGCCGCACGCCGCAGCACTACCTGAGCGAGTGGCGCGGCGCGGAATAAGCCCAGGTGCGGGTGCTGCCGGCAGCGTCGGCTTGCGCCCTGCGGGCCAGGCCGACCAACCGTTGCCTTCAAAGCAAGAAACTTACTTCTTCTCGCCCGCGATCAGACGGTAGGCCATCGCTCCGAGCAGGGCGCCGATGATGGGTGCCAGCCAGAACAGCCACAGCTGGCTGGTGGCCCAGTCGCCCACGTACAGGGCCACGCCCGTGCTGCGGGCCGGATTGACAGAGGTATTGGTGACGGGAATGCTGATCAGGTGGATCAGGGTCAGCGCCAGACCGATCGGCAGCGGGGCAAAGCCGGCCGGGGCGCGCTTGTCCGTGGCGCCTAGGATGACGATCAGGAAGAACATGGTCAGCACGATTTCAATGACCAGCGCCGACAGCATCGAGTAGCCGCCCGGCGAATGGGCGCCGTAGCCGTTCGAGGCAAAACCCTTGCTGACATCGAAACCGGCCTGGCCGCTGGCGATCACGTACAGCACGCCGCCTGCCACGATGGCGCCCAGCACTTGCGCGATGATGTACGGCAGCAATTGATTGGCGGGGAAGCGGCCGCCGGCCCACAGGCCGATCGAGACGGCGGGATTCAGGTGGCAGCCCGAGATGTGGCCGATGGCATAGGCCATCGTCAGCACCGTCAAGCCAAACGCCAGCGCCACGCCGGCAAATCCGATGCCCAGGCCAGGGAAGCCGGCGGCCAGCACGGCGCTGCCGCAACCGCCCAGCACCAGCCAGAAAGTGCCGAGAAACTCGGCGCCATATTGTTTCATGATGATTTCCTTAAAAGTGTCGAAAAAACGTGCCAAGGACGACCCGTCAGACCGCTCATGCGGCGCGCCCTCGCCCGATGGCGACGGCAAACCAAAACGTCCGGGATGACGCGTGAGCAATCGCAACAGTGCGCGAATGATGGCATGTTGTCATTATCAAGGCAACATTAATTTCATGCAACAATATTAATGGTTTTCTTGGAATAAACTATTTATTTGATAATCATCATGGCGCCGGGCGGCGCATGTATTTCTCTGGCGTTGCCAGGGACTCAAAACCAAAGCTGGCGTACAAGCCCTGTGCATCGTCGGTCGCCAGCATCCAGCCCACGCCGCGCAGGCGCTCGTCGCCAAGCACGGCGGCCACCAGTTGCCGGCCGTAGCCACGCCCCTGGAAGGCGGGCAGCACAAACACGTCGCGCAGATAGGCAAAGTCCGTATAGTCGGTGACGACGCGGGCAAACGCCACTTGCTGGCCCTCCACATAGCCACCGAAACACAGCGCGTTGTCGATGCCCTTGCGCACCACCTCCAGCGCCACGCCCCGCTTCCAGTACGACTGCTCGCTCAGGTAGCGGTGGATCATGGCCACGTCCAGCTCGTCGCGCCCGCTGGAAATGCGCAGGGGCGCGGCCATCAGTTCTTGTACAGCAGGTCGGCTTCGGCGATGCTGGGTTCGCCGAAATACACGGTGCGCGCTTCCCCTTTGGCGTCGCGGCCCAGGTACACGCCCGTCATGCTGCGCGTGGCCGGATCATAGAGGATGGAATAGCGGTGGCCGCAATTGTGCGGTTCGCAGACACTGCTCAGCAGGCGGGCCTTGCCATCGATCTCGACGGGCTTGAGCGGGCTGGTCACGCCATCCGGCACCCAGCGCTGCCGTTTCAGGCCGGCTTTTTTGATGGCCACCTTGAAGGCGGTGCGGAAGGCATAGTCGGCCTTGTAGACGTCGGCGAAATACGGGCAGCTGGCGCCGCCATCGCAGCTTTGCGCCTGCTCGACCAGCGACAGCCTGGGCGTGCGGGCCTGCGCCGGCATGACGGCCAGCGCCACGGCGGCAGCCAGGCCCAGGGAGGAGAATAAACGTACAGGCATGCGAGTTCCTGGAAAACAATACAGCACAGAGCATAACAGAATGACATGCCCTTCCCTGGCACGGCATCAAGGCAAACGCATCAAGGCGAACAGCGGATGCCCACCACGCCATTGACCTTGCCTTCGGGCCAGTCTGCCTGGCGCCAGCGGTACACGCCGGGCGCAACGACAATCAACTGCCATTCCACCGGTTTCCCTTGGTCATCCAGACGATTTTCATTGTCATAGCGGATGGTCAGGCTGCGCTCCGTTTCCGCCACCACCGTGGCGGCAAAATGGTTGGCCTCGCCCAGCTTGCTACTGCGCATGCGGTCGTTGAAGATCGCCAGCCGCGCATGATCATCAGACAGCTGCATGCGCGTAAGGTGCCGCGACGGATCGCACACGCTGTTGGAATTGAAGCTGTCGGACCAGCTGCCGGACAGTTGCGTGGCATCGAAAGCGGGGGTGGCGGCAGTCACGGCCGCGCTCAGCAGCAAAGTTGCAAGCATAAAATATCAGAGGGGGCTAAAAGTAAGGAACACGGCATGCTCAGCGCAGCGCTTCGGTGATACTGGACGGCAATGCCGGCGTACGCCGGTGCAAGGTCGCCTGCTCATAGGCGAACGCCATGCTGATCAGCCGGGCTTCGCCGTGGGCGGCTCCGATGAAGGACAAGCCGGCCGGCAAGCCACGCACCGTGCCGGCTGGTACCGTGATATGCGGCTGCAGCGTATGCGCCAGCGGCACGCCATGGCATGTGGGCCCCACCAGCGCATCGAGCGCATGCGCGTGCAGCAGCGCTTCGATGGCGCCAGGCTCGGGCGTGGACGGCAGTTCCGCCAGCTCCAGCAGTGCCGCGCCCTGGCCACGCAGCACCTGCAAGGCTTGCTCGATCACACCATCGGTCTCGGCGCAGTGGCCAAACAGGCTGCGCGCCACGCCAAGGCGGCGCCCGTGCAAGCCGCGCGGATCGAGTTCCGGCGCATCGACCCTGCCCGCATCGGACATAGCGGCCAGCAGCCAGGCCGCCTCACGCACGCTGGGCGCCATCGGCCCGGCCGTGGCCGCTTCGTCGGCCTGTCCGGCTGCGGCCCTGCCCGTGGGCTGGATGGCGACCAGGCCGCAGGTGGAGGCGGGAGCGACGATGGAGCCGTGCGTTTCGTTGTCCACGGCCAGTATCGTCAGGCCGGCCCAGCTGGCACTCGCATGCGGCACGCTGACGGCGGCCCACTGGCGCAAATTGCTCTTGCCGATGATGACGGCGCCAGCGGCGCGCAGTCGGGCGGCAATAAATGAATCGCAACTGGCGCTGGAGGCCGACGGCGCCTGAGTGCGCGTCTTCATGCGGTCGCCGGTGGCAATATTGTCGCGCAAGACGATGGGGATGCCATGCAAGGGGCCGCGCACCTTGTGCACCTGCCGTTCGCGGTCCATCTCCAGGGCGATTTTCAAGGCGTCGGGATTGATCTCGATGCCGGCATGGGCACGCGCACCGATACTGCACAGCGAGCGGATGCGTGCCAGATATTGCGACGTCAGCGCATGCGAACTGAGCTTGCCTGCCTGCATCATCTGCTGCTGCGGCAGGACTCCCGCATCCAGCAGATGGGCCATGGGGCTGGCAGGCGTTGTCGGGCGGGACAGGACAGCACGCGCAGCGCGCGCTGGTACGGCCGCCCCGGCGGGCGTGGCGCCGCCCCGATAGGGGCCAGTGCGTAAGGTGTGACTGCGCTGCATGCTATCTCCAGGAAACTTCAATGTTTCTAACGCAATAATGCGTGAGTCATAGCATAGCAGCCCTTGCAACTCAATTGTTGTTGAACGGAATTATTTTTTAAGCAAAAAAAAAACGCTGCCCGAAGGCAGCGTTTCCTGGTGATCGGACACTGGAGCATGCCAGGCCGGCATGTGCCGGGCCCTGCAGGCAGCGCAGCGCGATGATCTCTTAGTTGCGTACGACACGCTTGTATTCGTTGGTACGGGTGTCGATTTCGATGACGTCGTCCTGTGCCACGAACAGCGGCACTTGCACGGTGTGGCGATGTGCGTCGATGGCGTTTTCGATCTTGGCTTCTTTCAGGACGTTGCCCGAAGTATTGCCTTTGACTGCAGGCTCCGAGTACACCACTTGACGGGCGATGGTCGTAGGCAGTTCAACGGAGATCGCTTTGCCGTCGTAGAAAATGGCTTCGCATTCCATGCCATCTTTCAGGTAGTTCAGCGCTTCGCCCAGGTTTTCTTCTTCGATTTCGTACTGGTTGTACTCGGCGTCCATGAAGACGAACAGCGGGTCGGCGAAGTAGGAATAGGTCACTGGCTTTTTATCCAGAACAACAACGTCGAACTTGTCGTCGCCACGGAAGACGTTTTCCATCGGGGTGTTCGTCAGAAGATTTTTCATCTTCCATTTGTAGGTGAAGCCCGTGCGGCTCGAACCGTTGACATCAGAACGCAACACGATCATTGGCTTGCTGTCGACCATGATGATATTGCCAACACGAATTTCTTTTGCGGGTTTCATAGGAATGTACGTAAAAAGTGGGTTGCATGAAGACCATCTGCCGCCTGGGTGCCATCAGCGCCGCAAGCTTGCGTTTGATCGGTTAAAAATACGTTAGAAATAACCGGGCATTTTACCTTAATTTTTGGCAAGCGCCTATCTCGTCGCGCCAGCGAACGCCAGCAGGTTACTTGCCAGATCACCATTTTCCTGCATCTGCCTCTGCCAGTCCTGCGCACGGACGCTGATGCGCGGCATATCGGCGCACAATGCGGGCCACAGCGCCGTCCACGGCAAGGCGTCCGCGCCGGCGCCATTCCAGGCCAGCGCCGCCTGCGCCAGGCTGGCTATCGCCCCCTGCCCGTCCACCGCGTAGCGCTGCAGGAAGGCGCGCAATTTCACGTGATGCAGGTTTTCATCCTGCAGGTAGATATGCCAGAGGAAAGGCTTGCCAGCCCACTGCGCGCGCACGAAGGAATCCTCGCCACGCACGAAATTCACATCGCAGGCCCACAGCAGGCGGTCGTAATCATCCTGCGACACGAAGGGCAGCACGCGCACGGTAAGCGCGCCGCGCGTGCGCGCCGCACCGGCCGGCGCCGCATCGTCGCCGATAAAGGCCTGAACGGCGTCGAACGCCACGCCTTCCGGCACCAGGCACACTACAGGCTCATCACCCTGCCGCCAGGCGGCGAACAGCTCGGCCACGGGCGCGGACGGATAGCAGAACAGCGACACTTTCAGCGCGGACAGTTCCGCCGCCGTCACACCAAACTGCCGCAGGAAAGCCGCCATGGCGGCCGCATCGGCCTGGAACGCCAGGCGCTTTTCTTCCAGCGCCGCTTCGCGCAGCAAGCCCCCGGTTTTATGCGTGAAGCCGGGGAAAAAGAAATGCTTGATCATGCCGTGGCGCGGCGACGTCAGCGCATGACAGCCTTCGACCCACTCTTCGGCCGTCAAGCCTTCCAGATTCAGCCACACCGGATGGGGAGTGCATTGCGCCATGGCGGCAATATAGCCGGGCGGAATGTCGCAGGCAAAGAATTCAATGACGATATCGGCAATGTCGGTCGGCGCAAATGCGCCATCCTGGCCGCGCCAGTGGCGCACCGTGACGCCGGCCGCCTGCTGGCTTTCCACCGCCACGTCGATCTCGGGGCAGATGCGCTGGAAGCTGGCCAGATCGTCGACCCACAGGGTCACGGCCACGCCGTGCTCGCTCTGCAACTGCCGCGCCAGGCGCCAGCAAATGCCGATATCGCCGTAGTTGTCGACGACTTTACAGAAGATGGCCAAAGATGCAGCGCGATCGGTGGGTAATGGCATAGTCAAGGGAGAAAGAAAAACATTCGCATGGAGCCATAACAAAAAAGCCGCGCTGTTACCAGGCGGCTTTGTTGTTGGCTGATTCAGCCGGTCTGGCGTCCCCAAGGGGATTCGAACCCCTGTACTCACCGTGAAAGGGTGATGTCCTAGGCCTCTAGACGATGGGGACAGAAAATCTGTCCTGGATGCGCTACCCTGCACCCCGACCTG
>NZ_NRDQ01000154.1 GCF_002878455.1 Janthinobacterium sp. AD80 | reverse complement strand
GCCGCCGCCCGCCGGCCTGCGCCTGATCGCCATTGGCGCTTCCGCCGGCGGCGTCGAGGCGCTGGGCATTTTGCTGCGCGCCTTGCCCGCCACCTGCCGCGCGGCCGTGGTGGTGGTGCTGCACCTGGCGCCGGGACGCTCCAGCCAGTTGCCGCAGCTGTATGCGGAGCGCTGCCTGCTGCCCTTGCGCGAAGCGCAGGACAAGGAACCGCTGCTGGGCGGTACCGTGTACTTCGCGCCGCCCGACTATCACCTGCAGATCGAGCCCGATGCCAGCTTTTCCCTGTCGCAGGAAGCGCCCGTGTATTTTTCGCGCCCGTCGATCGATGTGCTGCTGGAAACGGCGGCCCTGGCCTACCGGCGCGCCATGCTGGCCATCATCCTGACGGGCGCGTCGGCCGATGGCGCGGCAGGCCTGGCGCGCGTGCGGCAGCTGGGCGGCAGCGCCTGGGTGCAGCAGCCGCAGGGCGCCAGTTGTGGCATCATGCCGGCCGCTGCCCTGCGTCGGGCCGGCGCCGACCGCGTGCTGGACTTGCCGCGCATGGCTGCCAGCCTGGCCTTGCTCGATGGCGGACAGGACAAGTGAATGGAGAGCTGACAGTGCGTGTAATATATGCAAAGACTGAAACAATAATAATTACTATACAGAAACACGATGGCATTTTGCCGTTGCAATGCCTGAAGATGACTCCGTGACCGCACCTATCCATATTCTCGTCGTTGACGATATCGCGCAAAACCTGGTCGCCGCCGAAGCCGTGCTGGCGCGTCCCGGGATTGTCATCCTCAAGGCGTCCTCGGGCGCCGAAGCGCTGGAGCTGCTGCTGACGCATGACGTCGCACTGGCCCTGATCGACGTGCAAATGCCGCAGATGGACGGTTTCGAGCTGGCCGAGCTGATACGCGGCAGCGAACGCACGCGCAGCATTCCCCTGATTTTCCTCACGGCCGCGTCGCGCGAACCGAGCTACAGTTTCCGTGGCTACGAGGCGGGCGCCGTCGACTTCCTGTACAAGCCCATCGACGTGAAAGCCCTGCAAAGCAAGGTGGCCGTGCTGGTGCAGCTGTACCGGCAGAAGCGCGAATTGTCGGCCCAGCTCGATGAACTCAAGCATGCGCTGCACCTCAACGAATTGTTTACGGCCGTGCTGGGCCACGACTTGCGCACGCCGCTGTCGGTGGTGATGAATGGCGCCATGCTGTTGCCGATGATGAGCGACCACCCGAAGGTGATCGTCACGGCGCAGCGCATCGAAAGCAGCGCCAAGCGCATGGCGCGCATGGTCGACCAGCTGCTGGACCTGGCGCGCATCCGCTCGGGCACGATGGAATTGCGCAGCAGCATGCACGACTACCTGGCGCTGGCGCGCGCCATCGTCGATGAGTTCGAGACGGCGGGCCAGGCCACGCCTGTCGAGGTCAGCAGCGTGGGCGAGTTGCACGGCCAGTGCGACGCAGGCTTGCTGTCGCAAGTCATTTCCAATCTGCTGTCGAATGCCATCACGCATGGCGAACCAGGTGCGCCCGTGCAACTGGCACTCGATGGCCGTTCGGCCGACTGCATCGAGTTGCGCGTCGTCAATCGCGGCCTCATTCCCTCCGCCTTGCTGCCGACCCTGTTCGAACCGTTCCAGCAGGCGGGCGAGAAGCGCAAGACGGGCCAGGGACTGGGGCTGGGTTTGTACACGGTGAATATGTTCGTCAAGGCCCACGGCGGTACGGTCGAGCTTACTTCCACGCAAACGCAGGGCACGGTGGCGACGGTGCGCATTCCGCGCCAGTGCCAGGTGTGCGTGCAAGCCGATGCGGTGGCAACATGAGGGCCGCCACATGAGCGCTTCTGCCTGGCCGCGCGGCGGCGGCATCATGGGCGAACTGGTGCGCCAGCGCGACTGGTCGGCCAGCAGCCTTGGCGCGCGCGAGGACTGGCCCGCCAGCTTGCGCACCAGCGTCGATATCGTGCTCAACTCGCCGATGGCGATGGTGCTGATGTGGGGTTCGCAGCACGTCATGATCTATAACGACGACTACATCAAGGTGGCTGGCGAACGCCATCCGGCGGCGCTGGGCGGCACGGTGCCGGAAATCTGGCCCGAAATCTGGGACTGGAATGCGCGCATCCTGGAAGTCGGCCTGCGCGGCGAGACGCAGGTGCACCGCGAATGCTGTTTGCCGCTGTTGCGCGATGGCACGCCGACCGATGTCTGTTTCGACCTGTTTTATACGCCCGTGCATGGCGAGGATGGCCAGGTCCATGGCGTGCTGTGCACGGCGGTCGAACTGACGGCGCGCATGGAAGAGGGACGCCAGCTGAAGCTGGCCACGGCCGCCCTGGGCGACCTGAATGCCAGCTTGCTGGCGGAGAGCGCCGCCGTGCGCGCGGCCAACCGGCGCCTCGGCGAAGAGCGTGCGCTGCTGCGCGCCCTGTTCCAGCAGGCGCCCAGCTTCATGGCCATGCTGCGCGGGCCGCAGCATGTGTTCGAGCTGGCGAATGAACATTATCTGCGCCTGGTGGGCCGTTCCGAGACGGACATGCTGGGCAAGACGGTCGAGGTGGCCTTGCCTGAAGTCAAGGCGCAAGGCTTCATCGATCTGCTCGACCAGGTGTACCGCACGGGCGTGCCGTACGAGGGCCGCCAGGTGAAGGTCGACCTGCAGACGGCGGGCGGGCAGACGGGCCAGCGGCATATCGACTTCGTGTACCAGCCCATCAAGGACGACGATGGCGCCGTCAGCGGCATCCTTGTCGAAGGCATCGACGTCACCGAGCGCATGGAAGGCGAAGAGCGCGTGCGCCTGGCCCAGCAGGCGGGCGGCATCGGTACCTTTGAATGGTTCCCGGAGACGGGCGCGATGGTGGTGTCGCCCACCTTCCGCCGCCAGTGGGGCATCGCCGATGGCGAGGAAATCACGCAGCAGCTGCTGGTGGGCCTGGTCGATGCGCGCGACCAGCAGAAGGTCGGTCCCAGCAAGTTGGCGCTGGGACAGAATCCCCTCGAGTATGTGGAGTACCGCGTGCGCCGTCCCGTCGATGGCGAGGTGCGCTGGATCGCGCGCCAGGGCGAGGTGCTCGATGGCCGGGTGCCGGGGCAGCGCCGCTATGTGGGCGTGTCGTTCGACGTCACGGAACGGCGCCAGATCGAGGAAGAACTGATGGCCAGCCAGGAACGCATGGCGGCCATCTTTGGCCAGGCTTCGGTCGGCTTGTCGGAACTGGGTCTCGATGGCCGTTTCCAGCGCGTCAACGGCGCCCTGTGCCGCATGCTGGGGCGTTCCGCCGAGGAATTGCTCAGCCTAAACATGAACGACATCATGCATCCTGATGATGTGCCGGGCAACACCGTGCTGTTCCAGCGCCTGGTGGAAACGGGCGAGTCGTTTTCGCTGGAAAAACGCTACCTGAAGCCCGACGGCACGCAAGTGTGGGTGTCGAGCAGCGTCAGCCGGCTGGTGGACGAGCAGGGCCACACGCGTTCCCTGATCGCTGTCAAGACGGACATCACGGACCGGCGTCGCGTGGAAAAAGCGCTGCACGAATTGAACGAAACCCTGGAGCACCGGGTCGAACAGGAAGTAAGCGAGCGCACCAAGGCGGAAGACGCCTTGCGCCAGGCGCAAAAGATGGAAGCCGTGGGCCAGTTGACGGGCGGTATCGCGCACGATTTCAATAATGTGCTGCAAATTATTTCCGGCAATTTGCATTTGCTGCAGCACCTGGCCGGTACGGATGGCCTCATGCGCCAGCGCCTGGACACGGCGATTGCCGCCGTCGAGCGCGGTGCCAAGCTGTCGTCGCATTTGCTGGCGTTTGCCCGGCGCCAGCCCTTGAAGCCGGTGGTGGCCGACTTGACGCGCGTGGTGCGCAATATGGATGCGCTGTTGCGGCGCGCTTTGGGCGAAGCCATCGATATCGTGCTCGTCGGTGGCGGCGGACTGTGGAACACCCTGGTCGACCGCAGCCAGATCGAGAACGTCATCCTCAACCTGGCCATCAATGCGCGCGACGCCATGGATGGCGCGGGCAAGCTGACCATCGAACTGGGCAACGTCGTGCTCGATGAACAGTATGTGCACAACCTGGTCGACGTGCCGGCCGGCCAGTACGTGATGCTGTCCGTGACGGACACCGGCCACGGCATGAGCGGCCCGGTGCTGCAGCGGGCCTTCGAGCCTTTCTTTACCACCAAGCCGGAAGGGGCGGGCACGGGCCTGGGCCTGTCGATGGCATATGGTTTCGTCACGCAAAGCCGCGGCCATATTCGCATCTACAGTGAACCGGGCGTCGGCACGGGAGTCAAAATCTATTTGCCCCGCTCCCTGATGGCCGAAGCGGACGAAGAGGTGGAATTGAGCGGCGTCGTCACGGGCGGCACGGAAACCGTGCTGGTGGTGGAAGACGATGTGGGCGTACGCACCACGGTGGTCGACATGCTGGGGGCGCTCGGCTATACGGTGCTCAAGGCCGAGGATGGCGAAAGCGCGCTGGCCGTGCTGCACAGCGGTGCGCAGATCGATTTGCTGTTTACGGACGTGATCATGCCCGGTCCCGTCAGCAGCACGGAAATGGCGCGCCAGGCACGCGAGCTGCAGCCCGATATCGCCGTGCTGTTTACCTCGGGCTATGCGCAGGATGTCATCGTGCATGAAGGGCGGCTGGATGCGGGCGTGGAATTGCTCAGCAAACCGTACCGGCGCGAAGAGCTGGCGCGCAAGCTGCGCCATGTGCTGGCCAACCGCCAGCAGCAATTGCGCGCGCGCCAGTTCGAGGCGGCCAGTGCGCTCGGTGGCGGCACGCCAGGGCTGGACTTGACGGGCCATGCACCGGAACCGCAGGGGGACATGCCGACATCCATGAAAATACTCGTGGTGGAAGACAACCTCGATTCGCAGCTGATGGTGTGCGAGCTGGTGGGCATGCTCGGGCACACGGTGAGCGGCGTGTCCGATGGCGAATCCGCGTGGCAATTGCTAAGCGAGCAAGACTTCGATATCCTGTTTACGGATGTGAGCCTGCCTGGCATGTCCGGCATCGCGCTGGCGCGCATGGTGTTGCGCGACAAACCGGGCATGCGCATCATCTTTTCCACCGGCTATGGCAAGGAATCGATGGATGAACTGGGCTTTTCCGCCAGTGTCTTGCGCAAACCGTATGACTTGCTGGAGCTGCAAGCGGCACTCGACCAATCCTGACGGCAAGCGCAGTCACGGCTTGCCTGTCCCACACAGAGGCAAACTCATGACTCCTGAACTGACCATGCTAGGCTGCACCCTGGTGCTGGCGCTGGTGCAAATCCTGCTGCCGGCCCTGTTCCGCACGCGCGAAACGGGCACGGCCTACAATGTGAGCGCGCGCGACGGCGATGGCCCGCCCGTGGGCAAGATCACGGGCCGCTTGCAGCGGGCCCAGGCCAACCTGTTTGAAACCCTGCCCCTGTTCGCTGCGGCCGTGCTGATCGCCCACGTCACGGCGCAGGAAAGCGCGCTGACCCTGTACGGCGCCGCCCTGTACCTGGCCGCGCGCGTGCTCTACCTGCCCCTGTACGCATTTGGCGTGCCCGTCGTGCGCACGCTGGTCTGGTGCGTGTCGATTGCCGGCCTGCTGATGATATTCTGGGCCATCCTCCTGCCTTCCTGAAGTCCTACGCGGGCTGTAGCAGCCGTCCTATGGCGGCGCGCCAGGCCCGGCCGTAAAGTAGCTGCATCCTGGCGCAAGGGCGCCGGCATGCAGTATTACTTTCGGGACAGCCAAGATGAACGATGCAGCGCAGCCATCCGATAAACTGAGCCAGTCCGGCAGGCAAGTCCGGCGCCTGCTGCGTTCGGTATTTGGCGTCACGCGCTTGCGCGCGGGCCAGCAGGAAGTCATCGACAGCGTGCTGGCCGGGCGCGACACCCTGGCCGTCATGCCCACCGGCAGCGGCAAGTCGCTGTGCTACCAGCTGCCCGCCGCGCTTTTGCCCGGCGCCACCCTGGTGATATCGCCGCTGATTTCACTGATGAAAGACCAGCTGGAAAAGCTGCACGCGCTGGGCATCACGGCCGTGCAACTGAACAGCAGCCTGTCGCGCGCCGAGGAAGACGAGGCCCTGGCCAGCATCGCGCGCGGTGGAAAAATCATCATTTTTTGCACGCCGGAAAGGCTGGCGATGCCGGAGTTCCTGGCGCTGCTGTCCCAGGCGCCGCCCGTGCTGGCCGTCATCGACGAAGCCCATTGCATCTCGCAGTGGGGCCATGATTTCCGTCCCGCCTACCTGGAAATCGCCGCCGCCCTGCGCGCGCTGGGGCGCCCGCCCGTGCTGGCCTTGACGGCCACGGCCACCGAGGAAGTGACAGCCGACATCCGCGCCCAGCTCGACGCGACAAAGTTGCATGTGGTTAATACGGGCATTTACCGCGCCAATTTGCGCTACCGCGTGATCCAGGTCACCAATGCAGGCGAGCAACAGGATGAAGTCCTGCGCCTGCTGCGCGAAACGCCGGGCGTGGGCATCGTCTACGCGGCCACCGTCAAGGCCGTCACGGCATTGACCGAGCGGCTGGAAGCGCTGGGCGAAAGTGTCACTTGCTACCACGGCAAGCTGGCGGCGCGCGAGCGCCAGCACAACCAGGAACTGTTCATGGGCGGCGAGCGCCGCGTGATGGTGGCCACCAACGCCTTCGGCATGGGCATCGACAAGCCCGACACGCGTTTCGTGATCCATCTGCAGGTGCCGGCCAACCTGGAAGCGTACTACCAGGAATCGGGCCGTGCCGGGCGCGACGGCTTGCCGGCCGACTGCACCTTGCTGTACTTCCAGGAAGACAAGCGGGTGCAGCAGTTCTTTCTCGCCAAGCACTATCCCACGGCCGAGGAACTGGCCGCGATCGTTGCCGCCGCACGGGCGCTGCCGGCCACTTTCCGCGCCGATGCGCTACTGGCGGCCTTACCCGAGTTTTCCGACGGGCATTTGAAAGTGTGCCTGAAGCTATTGAAGGACGGCAAGCTGCTGCGCCAGGACCGCAAGCTGGGCTACAGCCTGAAGCCCGCATCGGCCACATCGCCCGCGTATGCGCAGCTGGCGCAGATCTATGTCGACAAGCAGGAGCGCGACAAGCAGGCGCTGGAGCAAATGGTGGCGTACGCGCAAAGTGGGCTGTGCCGCTGGAAACTGCTGCTCGATTATTTCGGCGATGCCGGTGATTTCGGGCGTTGCTGCACTTGCGACAATTGCCTGTCGCCGCCGGCGCTGGCCATGCCCATGGCCCTGGATGATGTGCCCCTGCCCCTGCCCCTGCCGCAGCTGCCGGCCGAGCCGCCCGTCGTGCCGCCCGCTGAGCAGATCGCCGTCGGCAGCCGCGTGCGCGTGCCCCGCTACCAGATCGGCACCGTGCTGTCCGTGGCGGGCGACCAGGTGACGATTGCCTTTCCCGAAAACACCACGCGGGTCTTCATGGCGGAGTTCGTCGCCCCCGCCTAATGTCCCAATGTGCGCTTTCGAACAGTGATTTGACGCAAGAGCGCTAGAATCAGCCCATCCAAGGCGGCTTTAACGGAGCGGGGCATGGCGGACATGGTGGTGGTGCGCAAGGAAGGGCTGTATTGTGTGCCGGGTCAGTTTTACATCGACCCGTGGCGCCCGGTCGAGCGCGCCATCATCACGCATGCGCACGCCGACCACGCGCGCGTGGGACACGGGCATTATTTGTGCGCCGCCAGCGGCGTGCAAGTGCTGCGCGCGCGGCTCGGTCCCGTCTCCATCCAGGGCCTCGCCTATGGCGAATGCATCGACCACCACGGCGTGCGCGTGTCCCTGCATCCGGCCGGCCACGTGCTGGGTTCGGCCCAAGTGCGCATGGAAGTCGGCGGCGAAGTGTGGGTGGCGTCCGGCGACTACAAGCTGCAGCCCGACCCCACCTGCGTGCCGTTCGAGCCCGTGCGCTGCCATACCTTCATCACGGAATCGACGTTCGGCCTGCCCATTTACCGCTGGCAGGCGCCGCAGGAAATCAATGACGAGATCAACCAATGGTGGCGCAGGAATGCGGCCGAGGGGCGCACCAGCGTGCTGTTCTGCTATGCCTTCGGCAAGGCGCAGCGCATCCTGGCCGGACTCGACCCTGCCATCGGCCCCATCATTTGCCATGGCGCGGCGCAGGCCTTGACGCAGGTCTACCGCGAGTCCGGCGTGGCCTTGCCCGCCACCGTCATGGTGGGCGACGTGACGGACAAGGCGGCCCTGAAGACGGCCATGGTAATCGCGCCGCCGTCGGCAGCCGGCTCGCCATGGATGAAACGCTTCGGCGACTACAGCGATGCGTTCGCCAGCGGCTGGATGCTGCTGCGCGGCGCGCGCCGGCGGCGCGGCGTGGACCGGGGGTTCGTGCTGTCCGACCATGCCGACTGGCCCGGCCTGATGCAAGCCATCACGGCCACGCAGGCCGAACGGATCATCGTCACGCACGGATCGATTCCCGTGATGGTGCGCTGGCTGCGGCAGAACGGCTGGCAGGCGGGCGGCTTCGAGACGGAATATGGCGACGACGAGGCCGAAGACGGTGCGCCCGGCGCATCTGTACCGGAGGAAGCGCCCCATGCGTGAATTTGCCCGGCTGTACGCGGAACTCGACGAGACCACCTCCACCAGCCGAAAGCTGGCGGCGCTGCAAGCGTATTTCCGCCGCGCCGCGCCGCACGATGCGGCCTGGGCTGTGTATTTCCTGGCGGGCGGCAAGCCGCGCCAGGCCGTGCCTACCAAATTGCTGCGCGAACTGGCGACCGAACGCGCGGGCCTCGATGCCTGGCTGTTCGACGAGGCCTATCACGCCGTCGGCGACCTGGCGGAAACCATCGCCCTGATCCTGCCCGCGCCGGCCAGGCGCAGCGACATCGGCCTGGCCGAGTGGATCGAGCAGCGCATCGCCCCCCTGCGCGGCGCGGCGCCCGAGACCATCCGCGCCAGCTTGCTGGCGTACTGGGACGAGCTGGAAACGCGCGAACGCTTCCTGCTGGTCAAACTGATCGGCGGCGGCTTTCGCGTGGGCGTGTCGAAACTGCTGGTGACGCGCGCGCTGGCCTGCATCGCCGCCATCGACAGCAAGCTGGTGGCGCAGCGCCTGATGGGCTGGACCGATGGCAAGGTCAGCCCCACGGGCGCGGGTTTTCTAAAGCTCATCGGTGCGGAGTCGGACGGCGAACACGCGTTGCGCGGCGGCCAGCCTTACCCCTTTTTCCTGGCGCACCCCTTGTCGGCGGGGCCGGAAACCCTGGGCGACATCGGTGCCTGGCTGGTCGAGTGGAAATATGACGGCATGCGTGCCCAGCTGCTGCGGCGCGACGGCGCCAGCTGGCTGTGGTCGCGCGGCGAAGAGCTGATCACGGAGCGCTTTCCCGAGCTGGCGCAGTTGCCCTTGCCGGAAGGTATCGTGCTCGATGGCGAAATCCTCATCTGGCAGCCCGGTGACGTGCCATGCGCTTTTGCCGACCTGCAAAAGCGCATGGGCCGCAAGACGCTCTCATCCAAGCTGCTGGCCGAGCTGCCTGCCGTGCTGGTGGCCTACGATATTCTGGAAATGGATGGCGTGGATATCCGCCACTTGCCGCAGGCCGAGCGGCGCGCGCTGCTCGAAAGCGTGGTGGCGCAAGTGGCTGCGCCGGCGCTGCGCCTGTCGCCGCGCATCGACGCGCCAAGCTGGGACGCGCTGGCGGCCATCCGCGCGGAATCGCGCGCGCGCGGCGTGGAGGGCATGATGCTCAAGGCCATGTCTGCCGCCTACGGCGTGGGCCGTACCAAGGACGTGGGCACCTGGTGGAAATGGAAGATCGATCCGTATTCCGTTGATGCCGTGCTGATCTATGCCCAGGCGGGCCACGGCCGGCGCGCCTCGCTGTACACGGACTATACCTTCGCCGTCTGGGATGATGGAGGGGAGGGGGAACGCAAGCTGGTGCCCTTCGCCAAGGCGTATTCGGGCCTGACGGATGTGGAAATCGGCCAGGTCGATGCCGCCATCCGCAAGACCACCATAGAAAAATTCGGTCCCGTGCGCAGCGTCAGGCCGAGCATGGTGTTCGAGATCGGCTTCGAAGGCATCGCCGCCTCCAGCCGCCACAAGGCAGGCATCGCCGTGCGCTTCCCCCGCATCCTGCGCCGGCGCGAAGACAAGGCCATCGGCGACGCCGACACCCTGGCCACCTTGCAAGCCATGCTGGCCGGTGCCGCATGAAAGACGGCCGATGAGCAAAAGCACGCTGGCGCAGCGCATCGACGCCTGGTTCCTCGCACGGGCCTGGAAGGTGTTTCCATTTCAGCGCGGCGTCTGGCGCGCCGCCGCGCAAGGCCAGTCCGGCCTGCTGCATGCGAGCACGGGATCAGGTAAAACCTATGCCGTGTGGTTCGGCGCCTTGCTGCGCGCGGAGCGGCAGAAAAGCAAGGCACGCAAGCTGGGTCTGCGCGTGCTGTGGATCACGCCCATGCGCGCGCTGGCGGCCGATACGGTGCGCGCGCTGCAAGCGTCTGGCGCGGAACTGGCGCCCGGCTGGCGCATCGAAGCGCGCACGGGCGACACCAGCGCGGCGCAGCGGGCGCGGCAGGCGAAGGCCTGGCCCGAGGTGCTGGTGACCACGCCGGAAAGCCTGTCGTTGATGCTCAGCCAGGCGGACGCGTATGAACGCTTCAGCTTGCTGGAAACGGTGATCGTCGACGAGTGGCACGAATTGATGGGCAGCAAGCGCGGCGTGCAGGTGCAACTGGCGCTGGCCCGCTTGCGTCGCTGGAACGACGGCGTGATGACGTGGGGCCTGTCGGCCACCCTGGGCAATCTGCGCCAGGCCCAGGACGTGCTGCTGGGCGAGGGCAACGCTGGCGTGCTGGTCGAAGGCAAGGTCAAAAAACGCATCCTCGTCGACAGCCTGATCCCCGTCAATCCCACGCGCTTTCCCTGGGGCGGCCATTTGGGCATCCAGATGCTGCAGCCCTTGATCGCCGAGATCGAGGGCAGCGCCACCACCCTGGTATTTACCAATACGCGCTCGCAGGCGGAGCTGTGGTACCAGCATTTGCTCGATGCGCGGCCCGACTGGGCGGGGTTGATTGCCCTGCACCACGGCTCGCTCGACCGCGAAGTGCGCGAGTGGGTCGAGCAGCACCTCAAGACTGGCGAGCTGAAAGCCGTCGTGTGCACGTCCAGCCTGGACCTGGGCGTGGATTTTTTGCCTGTCGAACGGGTGCTGCAGGTGGGCAGCGCGAAAGGCATCGCGCGCCTGGTGCAGCGGGCCGGGCGCAGCGGCCATGCGCCGGGACGCATTTCGCGCGTGACCCTGGTGCCCACCAACAGCCTGGAATTGCTGGAAGCGGCCGGCGCCCGCGCGGCCCTGGCGCAAGGCCACCTGGAGGCGCGCCCCGTGCCAGACAAGCCGCTTGACGTGCTGGTGCAGCACCTGGTGACGATCGCGCTGGGCGGCGGTTTCCGGTCGCCGGACCTGTATGCGGAAGTGCGCATGGCGTGGTCGTACCGTCAGCTGACACTGGACGAGTGGCAATGGGCGCTCGATTTCGTCGCGCGCGGCGGGCAGAGCCTGACCGTGTATCCGGAATACCGCAGAGTGCTGCCCGCTGACGATGGCGTGTACCGCGTGCCGGACGCGGCCCTGGCGCGGCGCCACCGCATGAGCATTGGCACCATCGTCTCTGAAGCGGCGATCCAGGTCAAGTTCATGGGGGGCGCGCGCATCGGCAGCATCGAGGAATCGTTCATCGCGCGCCTGAAGCAGGGCGACCATTTCCTGTTTGGCGGACGCATTCTCGAGTTCGTGCGCGTGCACGAGATGACGGCATATGTGCGGCGCGCAACAGGCAGCCGTGGCGCCGTGCCGCGCTGGCAGGGCGGCAAGATGCCCCTGTCGTCGGAACTGGCGCATGCCGTGCTGGACCAGCTGCAGCTGGCACAGGAAGGCCAGGCCAGCGGCCCCGAGATGCGCGCGCTGGCACCCCTGCTGGCCATCCAGGCGCGCTGGTCCGCCTTGCCCACCCGCACGATCCTGCTGGTGGAAACGCTATCCAGCCGGGAAGGACGGCACCTGTTCGTGTATCCGTTTGCCGGCAGGTCGGTGCATCTGGGCCTGGCGTCCCTGCTGGCCTACCGCATCGCCCGCGTGCAGCCGGCCACCTTGTCCATCGCCGTCAACGACTACGGCTTTGAATTGCTGGGCGCCGGCGAGCTTGACTATGCACCGCTGTTTGCCGCCGCCACGGGCGCGGGGCTGGACCTGTTCAGCACGGAGAATTTACTGGAAGACGTGCTGGCCAGCCTGAACGCGACGGAACTGTCGCAGCGGCGTTTCCGTGAAATCGCCCGCATCGCCGGCCTCGTGTTCCAGGGCTATCCGGGCCAGCCGAAAAGCGCGCGCCAGCTGCAGGCGTCGTCCTCGCTGTTTTTCGAAGTGTTCCGCAAGCACGATGTGGCCAACTTGCTGCTGAGCCAGGCGCAGCGCGAGGTGCTGGAGCAGGAACTGGAACTGACGCGCCTGCGCGACACCTTGCGCGAGCTGCAGGGACGCGGTATTTCCCTGCAGCCGTTGGAACGGGCTTCGCCATTTGCCTTCGGCCTGATGGTCGAGCGCTTCCGCGAACAGCTGACGACGGAAAAACTGTCGGACCGGGTGGCGCGCCTGGTGAGTGCGCTGGAAAAGGCGGCCGCATGAGCGAAGGGCGCCAGGCATATTGCGAGGTGGAACTGGCCGGCGAGCGGCTGTGGCTGCTGGCGGACAAGGCCGTGTATTGGCCGGCGCGCAAGATGCTCATCATCGCCGACATCCATTTCGGCAAGGCGGCGGCTTTTCGCGCGCTGGGCGTGCCCGTGCCGCGCGGCACGACCACGCAAAACCTGCTGGCGCTTGATGCCTTGCTGGCCACGTATGCCTGCGATGCAATCATCTTTCTCGGCGACTTCCTGCACGCGCGCGCCGCACATGCGGCCGCCACCGTGGCGGCCATGCTGGCCTGGCGCGCGCGCCACCCGCACCTGCTGCTGACGGTGGTGCGCGGCAACCACGATGCGCACGCTGGCGATCCGGCGGCGGCGCTGGACATGCGCATGGCCGACGAGCCGCATCAGGTAGGCACGCTGGCGTTCTGCCATCATCCGGACACGCCCGCTGCCGGCTATGTGCTGGCCGGCCACGTGCATCCCGTCTTCCACCTGCGTGCCGCCAGGGGCGGCCTGCGCCTGCCGTGTTTCCTGCTGGGACCAGGGCGTGCCATCCTGCCATCGTTTGGCGCATTCACGGGCGGCCATGCGGTGCAGCCGGCCGTCGATGAGCGCGTGTATGTGACGGCGGACGCGGCGATTTTCGCCATCCCCCGCTAACTGCCGAGTGTCTGGTACTTTTGGTATCAAGTAATTTATAACCGTGCCACCACGGGCGGGACTCATCCTACATCAGGGCTTGCCATCCTCCTATTTCTCGTAGCCCAAGCACGCACTAAGATGACGACTCCCCTGCCATGCGCGGGGAAGAAAGCATGGTTTGCACTGTTTCTGATTCTATCGATCAAGGAGATCATCATGGCCACATCGAGCGACAACAAACAGCAAGGTAGTAAAACCAGTAGCGCCAGCAGCAGCGGCGGCAACAAGCAAAGCGATACCAGCAAGCGCGGTTTCGCTTCCATGGATCCGGCACAGCAGCGTGAAATCGCCAGCGAAGGGGGGCGTGCGGCGCACGAAAAAGGCACGGCCCATGAATTCACGTCCGAAGAAGCGCGCCGCGCAGGCAGCCAAAGCCACAAGAACGACGGCAACCGGCAAAGCGCCGCCAGTTCCGGCGGTACACGCGACAATGCCAGCATGAACCAGGATGGCGGCCGCGACAGTGGCAACAAGCAAAGCGGCGGCTCCGGTTCCGGCTCCGGTACGGGGTCGCGCAACAAGTAGTGCAGGTACTTGAAGGGTAGCGGGTAGCAAAGGCCATGGCTGGCGGGGCAGGTGCGCCGCTGGCCATGGTCAGATGTCCGCAGTGGCCGCAAAATTTTGATGCAATGCAGCAGCCATGGACTATGATGAAATGGCTGGGCGGGCGTTCAGCTGCAGCCTGCATCGGTGCAACTGCCACGCAAGCCGCGGGCAACCAGTGCGCAACTTGCACGCAACCAGCACGCAACCAGCACGCAACCAGCACGCAACTTGCATGCAATTTGCACGCAATCTGTACCAGGCGGCACGCCACCGGCGTGCATGCCATACGCATAGTCACTCAACAATCAGGGAGAAGATGATGGGCAACTCCACCACGCCACAGCCAGGCAATAGCCAGGGCGGCGCGCCATCGACGGCGGGCAGCAAACAGAGCACGGCCGAGTCGGCCGAGAGCTTCGTGCTGGTCGATAGCGAGCAAGGGCTCGATATCGGCGATGATCTGTTTTCCATCGGCGAAGTGCGGCGTGCCGACCGCTTGCCGCATCATCAGCACGGTGGCGCCGCCGGCCAGAACCGGCAGAGCGCCGACGATGCGCCCGACACCACGGGCAGCACGGGCGTCTGACGGCCTGGCGCCGTGTAGCTGACGGCTGCTTGCGAGGCAGGGCTACGCTGATTCCTGCTCGCTGCCGGGCCATCCCTGTTCAGCCAGCTGCAAGACGTGGGTCCGCACGTCGGCTGGCCATTCCTCCACGCATGCCAGAAAGGCCGCTTGCCGCCCGGCGAACAGGGCGCGGCTGGCTTCCTCGAAACCTGCTTCATCGCCAGCCAGCGCGCGCATGAATTTGTATGCCGCTTCGCGCGCCTGACGCTGTGCGTCCGCCGCCTTGTTGTCGCGCTGCGCGTGCTCCACCAGCTTGCGCAAGGCCACGGAAGCGCCGCCCGGCTGCGTGGCCAGCCACTCCCAGTGCCGCGGCAGCAAGGTGATTTCACGCGCCACCACGCCCAGTTTCGGCCGGCCCGCCGTACGGGCAGCTGGCGGTGCGGCAACGGCTGGCGCAGCCACTGGCGCGGTAGCCGATACCGCCGGCGCTTGCGCCGCCATGGCTGGCGCCGCGCGTGGCCGGGGCAGGCGCTGCAGCACGTCTGCCAGGCTGCCGTGCAGGTTCAGGTCCACCTGGCTGCCGGTGGCGTCGTCGAAAATCAGGATTTGTGCGTCGGGATCGCGCGTGACCAGCGCTTTCAGCGTGTGTGCAAGCGCGTGCAAGGTGCCGGCCGCCACCTTCTGTTGGCCGGCGAAGGCCGTGAGCTGCGCTGCTGCGGGGGTGTCGGTGTGCATGCGTGCCTCCATGGGAATGCAGGCAATTTTACCCGGGTAAAATGGAAAGTCAACAAACAAGATACCCGGATAAAGTCATCCGCCCCTGCTACAGGTCGACCCGGCCGTGCTCGCCCACATCCTTCGGTGGCTCGCCCGTGATGGCCGCCTTGGCCATTTCATAGAATTGCATCATCTTGCTGGCACCGCTGTCCCAGTATTCGGCGGACTGGATGGTGACCTTGATCAGCGACAGCTTCGGATCGTCGAGTCCGCCCGGGAACCAGGCTTTTACCAGCGGGTTCCACAGTTCTTCCGCCTTGGCGCGGTCTTTCAGCAACTGCGCGTGGCCGCAGACCGAGACATACAGGCTGTCGCCCGTATCGACAAAGCTGACATTGACTTGCGGATTGTTCGGCAGATCGCGCGTGTAGGCGGCGTCGTCCGACACGAAGAACCAGATCTGCCCCTCGTTGTCCACCTGCTGCTGCGTCAGTGGCCGGCTGGTCAGGGTGCGCATGTCGTCGCTGGTGGTGAGCATGCCAAATTTCACGCTCTTGATCTTGGCCGCGATGCCGGCCAGTTGTTCGCTGGAATACTGTTGCATGGTGTGCTCCCTTGGTGATTGTCCTGAACAACAGCATAGGCGGTCGCCGACAGCCGCTCTGTACGGCAGCTTACCTAGCAGCCCATTCTTGCCAGGCCATGCAGGCGCGTGGCATGTTTCAGAGTTGTTACAAAACGCTGGCCTGGCGGGGCCTCCCATGTATTGACTTAATAAATGATAATCATTATCATTTGTTTGAAACTATCGGAAACTATCGGAAACTATCGGCATGGACTTTGATTGAAGGATGGGAATGAAGCACACTGACTTGTCGCGCCACCTGGCGTGCTCCTTGCCGGGAGCGGTCCATGGCTAACGCGGGCGCCGCAGACAAGGCCAAGAACAATGCCAGCCGTGCCGTCTGGCTAAAGAATTTGCACCAGTGGCACTGGATCAGTTCGGCGCTTTGCCTGCTGGGCATGTTCCTGTTTGCCATTACCGGCATCACCCTGAACCATGCTGGCCAGATCGAAGCCAAGCCGGCGATCACGCGCCAGAAGGCGGAATTGCCGGCGCCCCTCGTCACGCAACTGGCCGCCTATGCCGCCAAGCATGATGGCGCCAACGCGCCCATGCCGGCCGCCGCCGAAGCCTGGCTCAAGCAGCAATGGTCGCTGAATGCGGGCGGCCGTCCCGCCGAATGGAGCATCGACGAGGTGTACTTGCCGCTGCCCAAGGCGGGCGGTGATGCCTGGGTGCGCATCGGCCTGGAAGACGGCGCCGCCGAATATGAATTGACGGACCGGGGCTGGGTGTCCTGGCTCAACGATGTCCACAAGGGCCGCAACACGGGCGTGGCCTGGAGCTGGTTCATCGATATTTTTGCCGCTGCCTGCATTGTCTTTTGCCTCACCGGCTTGCTGATTTTGAAGTTCCATGCGGCCAACCGGCCATTTACCTGGCCGATGGTTGGCCTCGGTATCCTGATACCTTGCGCGATCGCCTTGCTGTTTATTCACTGATCGTTTTTATTCTCATTTTTTTACAGGCACACCATGAAATTACGCTACACCCTGGCGCTTGGCCTTCCCCTGATCGGTACGTCGGCGATGGCGGCCGATCTGTCCCTCAAGATTGAACTGCCGCAACTGAACGTGGCGGAATATCACCGTCCCTACGTGGCGGCGTGGCTGGAAACGGCGGACCAGAAGGTCGTGGGCAACCTGGCTGTGCTGTATGACGTGAAAAAGAAGGACAAGGCCGGTGAGAAATGGCTGAAGGACATGCGCCAATGGTGGCGCAAGAGCGGCCGCGACCTGGCCATGCCGGTTGACGGCGTCAGCGGCGCCACGCGCGCGCCGGGCGAACATACCCTGACTTTCCCTGGCGCCAAGGCCTTGCTCGACAAGCTGCCGCCAGGCGAATACCAGGTCGTCGTGGAAGCGGCGCGCGAAGCGGGTGGACGCGAACTGGTGCGCGTGCCGTTCCAGTGGCCGCTGAAATCGGCCCAGTCCGTGCCTGCCAAAGGCAAGGAAGAACTCGGTAATGTCGTCGTCCAACTCAAACCATAAGGCGCACCCATCATGTTCAAGCAATTCAACAAGACCCTGATCGTCCTGGCCCTGGCCGGCCTGTCCATGCACGCCCACGCCCACCGTGGCTGGATGGTGCCATCGAGCACGATGGTGGAAAGCAAGGACGCCTGGGTGACGGTGGACGCCGCCGTGTCCGACGGCCTGTTCGATATCGACCACCAGCCGCTGCGCCTGGATGCGCTGCAAGTGATCGGCCCCGACGGCGCCAAGGTCGCGCCCGCGAACACCATGACCGGCCGCCTGCGCAGCGTCTTCGACGTGAAAATGGAAAAGCCGGGCACCTACAAGGCCGCCATCGTGTCGCAAAACGTGATGGGCAGCTATAAGGTCAACGGCGAGCAGAAGCGCTTCCGCGGCAACGAGGAAAGCTTCAAGAAAGACGTTCCGGCCGACGCGCAAGACTTGAAAATCACGCGCACGGCAGCGCGCCTGGAAACCTTCTTCAGCAATGGCGAGACCAGCACGGAAGTGTTCAAGCCAACGGGCGTGGGCCTGGAATTCGTGCCTGTCACGCATCCGAACGACTTGCGCGCGGGCGAGAAAGCCACCTGGCGTTTCTTGATCGACGGCAAGCCGGCGGCAAACCAGGCCTTCAGCCTCGTGCCTGGTGGCGTGCGCTACCGTGGTGTGCTCGGTGAAATTCGCCAGAGCACCGATGCCAAGGGTGAAATCACGTTCACCGTGCCAGCGGCCGGCATGTATTACCTGAGCAGCACCTGGCCTGCGGCCGCTCCGGCCGTGGCCGGCCAGCCGCCAGCCATGCCTGAGCGCCGCATGACGTACGCGGCCACCGTGGAAGTGTTGCCGCAGTAAGCGGCAGCGTCTGCGAGCCACATTAGCGATGCGCCGGGTCCTGCTGCCCCAGCATATTTCCGATCAGGTCGCGCCGCCCGGCGCCGCGATCCGGGACCTGCGCGGCCTGTCCATGGGCACCAGCTGGTCGGTGCGCTTGCTGGAGGCCGCCATGCCGGGGCGTGCCGGCAGCGCCGACTTGCAGCAGGGCTTGCAGCAGCAGCTGGACCTGGTGGTGGCACAAATGAGCCACTGGAGCGAGGAGTCGGACCTGGGCCGCTTCAACCGGGCCGAGCCCGGTAGCTGGCACAGCCTGCCCGCCG
The DNA here is from genome assembly GCF_002878455.1 of Janthinobacterium sp. AD80. Lineage (GTDB taxonomy): Bacteria > Pseudomonadota > Gammaproteobacteria > Burkholderiales > Burkholderiaceae_D > Janthinobacterium. The sequence goes on along the minus strand of NZ_NRDQ01000154.1, from coordinate 8,121 downwards.
CCTTTTGCGAGGTGCTGGGCTTTGCCATGCACGTGGCGCAAACGTCCGCTGGCGCCTATGATCCCTGCGCCGGCGCGTTGGTCAACCTGTGGGGCTTCGGCCCCCGCAACCGTTACGACCAGCCCGGCTTTCTTCCCCCTACAGATGATACCGTCGCCCTGCTGCTGTCGCAGCGCCAGCGCCGCCGCCTGGAGCTGGACTTGCCGGCCCGCCGCGCGCGCCAGCCCGGCGGCTTGCAGCTGGACCTGTCCGCCATCGCCAAGGGCTATGGCGTGGACCGCCTGGCCCGCTACCTGGAAAACCAGGGCATCGGACATTACCTGGTGGAAGTCGGAGGCGAGCTGCGCGGTGCCGGCAGCAAGCCCGACGGACAGCCTTGGTGGGTCATGCTGGAGCAGGTCGATGGCGCCGGAATGCATGAGCATCCGGCGGAAATGATGCTGGCGCTGCATGGCTTGTCGGTGGCGACGTCCGGCGACTACCGGCGTTTCTTTAACGATGGCACGGCGCGCTATTCGCACACCATCGACCCCCGCAGCGGCATGCCGATCGCCAATCAGCTCGCTTCCGTGACCGTCGTGCACGCCGAGTGCATGGCGGCCGACGCCTGGTCCACGGCCCTGACCGTGCTGGGCGTCGATGCAGGCATGGCGCTGGCCGAAGAACAGGGTCTGGCCGCGCGTTTCCTGCAGCGCGATGGCCACGGCTACCGCGAATTTCTGAGCAGCCAGATGCTGGCCATGCTCGACGAATGAATCGTTATTTCCCATGATTTTTACGCACGATACGACGCGGCTGGCCTTGCTGGCCGCCATGTCCCTCAGTTATGCCGGCGTGTGCCTGGCACCCTGGCTGCGCGCGCGCGGCAAGCGCCGCGCGGCCGATGCCGCCAAGGCAGCGCTGGCCGACAGCCGTCCCTGGCTGGTGGCCTATGCGAGCCAGACGGGCAATGCCGAAGAGCTGGCCACGCAAACGGCGCAGAGTTTGCAACTGGCCGGCATTGCCGTGCGCCTGTGCGCGCTGGCGGACGTGACGGCCGGCGATTTGCAGCAGGCCGAACGGGCCTTGCTGCTGGTCAGTACCTATGGCGAAGGCGATGCGCCCGACAATGCGGCCGCCTTCATGGGGCGCTGCATGACGCGCGCGGCGGGCGACATGGCGCTGCCGCAACTGCATTACGCCGTGCTGGCCCTGGGCGACCGCAGCTATGGCCAGTATTGCGGCTTTGGCCGCGCGCTTGACGCCTGGCTGGCGGGGCAGGGCGCGTCACGCCTGTTCGAACGCATTGAAGTCGACCGCAGCGCCAGTGCCGCCATCGAACAGTGGTTCCAGCACCTGAGCCACCTGGCCGGCACCAGCGACGCGCCCGACTGGAGCGCACCGGCGTTCGCCGACTGGCGTTTGACGCAGCGGCGCCTGTTGAATCCTGGTAGTGCCGGCGGCGCCATCTATCACGTGGAACTGGCGCCGCTGGCGGGCGACTTGCCGGACTGGCAGTCAGGCGACCTGGTGCAGGTGACGGCGCCCGTCGATCCTTCGCAGCCGCGCGAATACTCGATCGCCTCGATCCCGCACGATGGCGGCGTGCACTTGCTGGTGCGCCAGCATGCGCATCCCGATGGCAGCCTGGGCCTGGCCTCCGGCTGGCTCACGGCGCAGGCCGAAGTGGGCGACGTGGTGCAGCTGCGCTTGCGCCAGCACCGCCGTTTCCGCCTGGAAGACAATGCCCGGCGGCCCTTGATTTTGATCGGCAACGGCAGCGGCATCGCCGGCTTGCGCGGCCACCTGAAAAGCCGCGTGCTGGCGGGACAGCGGCGCAACTGGCTGATCTTTGGCGAACGCAACGCGGCCCACGATTATCACTATCGCGAAGAAATTGAACGCTGGCACGCCAGCGGCGACTTGCCGCGCCTGGACCTGGCTTTTTCGCGCGACCAGGCCGAGCGCACCTACGTGCAGGACCGCTTGCGCGGCAATGCCGACGAAGTCAGGTTGTGGCTGGAACAGGGCGCGGCCATCTACATCTGCGGCAGCCTGGCCGGCATGGCGGGCGGCGTCGACCAGGCCCTGCAGGAGCTGCTGGGGCGGCCCGCGCTCGATGCGCTGGCGGCCGAAGGGCGCTACCGCCGCGACGTGTATTGAGTTTTGGCGCAGCGCCAGCGCGTTCGCGCGCGGGCAGCTATGATGGATGTTTCATCCAAGGAGAGCCATCATGAGCGACAGTATCTACGACATTCCCTTGCGCCGCATCAATGGCGACCCCACCAGCCTGGACGCGTATCGCGGCAAGGTCGTGCTGGTGGTGAACGTCGCCTCCGCGTGCGGCCTCACGCCGCAGTACGAGGGACTGGAAAAACTCTACGCCGACAAGCAGGCCGAGGGCCTGGTGGTGGCCGGCTTCCCCGCCAATGAATTCGGCGCGCAGGAGCCGGGCAGCAACGCCGAGATCGCGGACTTTTGCCGCGGCACCTTTGGCGTGCAATTTCCCATGTTTGAAAAGATCGTCGTCAAGGGGCCGGGCCAGCATCCGCTGTACCAGCGCCTGGTCGCGCAGCAGCCGCAGGCGCAGGAAAAGCCGGACAGCGATTTCCGCGCCAAGCTGGCCGGCTACGGCATCAAGCAGGAGCAGCCCGGCGACGTGTTGTGGAATTTCGAGAAGTTCTTGATCAGCAAGGAGGGCAAGGTGGTGGGACGCTTCTCGCCCGATACCACCGTCGACGATGCCATTTTGCGCGACGCCATCGCGCGCGAACTGGCGGCGTAAGCGGGCCAATAGAGCTGGCCAATTAAGCGTGCCAATTAAGCCTGCCAATTAAGCGAACGGCATGGGCGGGCGGCGCTGGCGCCGCCGTGGCCTGTCTTACTCTGCCGTGTTCAGCACGGCCGGTTGCATTTCTCCGCTCACTTCCTGCAAGCCGCGCGCCAGGCTGGAAATGCTGGGATTGTCGATGAAGACGCAGCGCTTGCCCGTGCGCTTGCAATAATCCTTCACGCGCCAGTAGGCGCTGTGGCTGATGCAGCCGGTCTGGCAAATCACCAGGTCGGCCGCCGCCAGACTGGAATCGAGCAGGTTGGCATTGTCTTCCAGGCCGCCGTCGTGGTGGGCGAACTGGGCGCCGACCCGTTCGATCAGCGCGCGGTAGGTGGAGACATTGCCGCTGCGTCCGCCCACGCACAGCACGCTTTGGTCGACCAGGCGGATCGGCATTTTCAATTTGCCGCCGGTCGGCACTTCCAGCTTCGGTGCCGGTGGCGGCACGGCCGTTGCCGGGCGCGGCTGGGCTTGCTTCAATTCCGTGATCTGCTGGCGCAGTTCTTTCTCGCGCTCATCCATTTGCGCCAGGCGTTCGACCAGGCGCGTGCGCGATTCCAGCGCCGGGATGGCCGCCTGCAATTGCGCCAGTTCCGCGCGCAAGCCGTCGATGACGCTGTCCTTGCCGATCGATTCGGCCCGCGTGCGCAGCAGCACGGCTTCCTGACGCTCCAGGTCGCCCGTTTTTTCCAGCAGCATGGCCTGGCTGCGTTGTTGCAGCTTGGCCAGTTCGTGCGTCAGGCGCGCATTTTCTTCCTGCAAGGCCGTGAACTTGCCCATGTCGGCGCGCACGCACGCGCCCGCCTGGTGCTGGATCATGTGCAGGTCGCGGCACATCTGCTCTTCCAGTTCCGCGTCGCAGCGCGGGTGCGTCAGGCCGGCCCAGAAAGCGCCCGACACGTCGCCGTTGGCGACGGCCGTGCGCCACAGTTCGGCCACCTGTTGCGTGTTTTTGGCACTGCGAAAACGCAGGATGACGGGCGCATAACGGCGTTCGAGTTCCTTTTGCAGCGCTTCCGACAGGCGGTTGCGCACGCCGCATTCCGTCACCGCGCCCACGTGCACTTCGTAGTCGTCGGCCAGCACGCGGCCACCCGTCATCTTGCCCACCAGCTTGCGCAAATAGCCGAGCGGCAAGCCCACGCCAACCAGCGGGCAATGGCAGGTATGCGACAGTTCCCACAGGCGCCGGCGGCGCGAGGTGAGCGCGGCTGTATCGGCCTCGGCACTGGAACAATTGCTGATGACGGGCAGGGACTTGTCTTTGTCACACATGGCGATATCCTGTTAGGCGGTGGCGGTCGGGATGCGAAATTATTGCGGCAGGGGCGCGGCAGGGCGTTTGGCCTGCAGCAGGCGGGCCAGGCGTTCGCGCACGCTGGTCTTCGGCGGCGCGGGCCGGTGCAGGGCCACCAGCGCGGCCCATTGCTGCGACAACTGCTGGCAGGTCGCTTGCAGCACGGGGCCGAGGTCGGGCAAGTCGGACAGGACTTGCAGATGGCGTTCGATGACGCCGGCCAGTTTCGGGCAGGCGCTGTCGGCATGGTAATGCGACATCAGGTGCAGCACGGCCGACAGCATCAACTCAGGCTGTTGCCCGTTCAAGTTGGAAAACTTTGAAGAAGGTCGGTCGTTCGCCATCAAACGCTCCTGTGCGGTGGTTTGGCTGGCTGGCGCGCACGGCGGCACGACTGGCTGGCAGTGGGGTGGCTGGCTGCCGTGCGGCTTCAGGCAGTCAGGATCAGCTTGTTCAATTGCGTGACACGCAGGCGATAGATCTTGCCGCTGTGTTCAATCTCCACCTCGCGGCCCTGCTGCAGCAGCGCTTCGCTGGTGATGCGGCGCGCCGGCTGCGCCATGCTGACGGGAGGACGGACGTGGGCACTGGCGGCATCCTGGATCAAGGCTGGTTTTGAGCTTTGCATGTTGGGCTTTCTTTATCTCAGTTGAGAATGATTCGTATTTGCATTATTGTTGAATGTAGCCCGAAAAGCAAGGCTTATTTGTGCGGAATCCGCGCTTTTTTGGTGCGCCACGGCATGCGCGATTCTGGCGGCGTGGAAATGCGGCGCCAAGGCGGCGCGCAGGGGAGGGCGGCGGCAAAAAAAGACCCGGCGAAGCGTTGTGCGCCTCGGCCGGGTCAAGCCTGTGCCAAGCTTGAAGGAAGGGAACGTGCGGCTAAGTCAGCCGCAATAAATTCACCCACATTTCTTGAAAATGACTTAGATAGTGGCCAGCAATTGCGCCGAAGCTTCGCTGGCGGCGGCCGTATCGGCCTTCAGCTTGGCGGCGGCCAGTTGCTTGGCGCGCGAGCGCGATGGCGGCAGCCGGCGCAGGGTTTTCAGCGCATCCGGATCCTTGATGCCGATGGTGCGCTGGTCTACCGTGATCAGGCCGATTTCATTGAAGGCGGACAGGGTGCGGCTGACCGTTTCCAGGGTCAGGCCCAGGTAGCTGCCGATTTCGTGGCGTGTCATGCGCAGGTTGAACAGCTTGCTGGAATAACCCATCTGTCCGAAACGCTCGGCCAGCGAGACGAGGAAGCGGGCCACGCGCGCTTCAGCGCTGAGGGCGCCCAGCATGCCGATCATGGCTTGCTCGCGCACCAGTTCGCGGCTCATCACGCCATACATCACATTTTCCAGTTCCAGGTGCACCCTGCCCAGCGCCGTCAGCTTCTTGAAGGGCAGCAGGATCAGGTCGCAGTCGGACAGGGCCACTGCTTCGGACGAGTAATGGCGCGAATGGATGCCGTCGACGCCCAGCATGTCGCCCTTCATGGGAAAGCTCAGCACTTGCTCATTGCCGAATTCATCGATGAGCACGGTTTTCAGGAAGCCCGAATTGACGATATACAGGGTGTCGAAGGGCTGGCCGATGGTATGCACGCGCTGGCCGGTCTTGAATTGCACATGCTGGAACAGCAGCTCGTCGGCGGCGATGGCGCAGGCGCTGGAGATATGCAGCAGGTCGCATACTTCCTTCAGGTTCGACCACAGCCGTCCTTGGCGCTGGCGTCCCGCTTCCATCGAAGGCGACGGGATTTGCGATGGCGTGGCGGGGCGGTTTTCAGGCGTTTGCGTGGACAGCATGTTCATCTCCTGGTGACAGGTAGTTCAGAGTTGAATGACGGGATGCGCGAGGGCTGCGGGCACGCTAGCAGGCTATCGGCGGCGCTCAGTCCTGGCAGGTAATGCTCAATTCGCTGAAGACTTGCTGTGTGATGAAGTAACTTCCCAGCAACTTGATAACTGGTTTCAGTATGCCAACAACCGTATGGAATTCATATCAGCAGTGGCTGAATATGGCAGTAGGAGCTGCGGTAGGTGGAGTAGGATTGTTCCTACAGTTGGCGCGTGGGGCACGCGCCGGCGGGTTCAGGTCTTGAAGGGGGAAAGCAGGCGGTGGGCAACGGCGTATTGCACCATTTCCGAAAGCGAACTCATGCCCATCTTTTGCATGATGCGCGTCTTGTGCGTGCTGACGGTTTTCACGCTCAGGTGCAGGTTGTTGGCGATTTCCGTGATCGACTTGCCGGCCACCAGCAGGGAAAAGACTTCGAATTCGCGGTCCGACAGCTGCTTGTGCAGCAGGCTCTCGTTCGGCATCATGATGTTGAGCACCAGCTGCTCGGCCACTTCGGCGCTGATGTAGGGGCGTCCCGACGCCACCTTGTGGATGGCGCCCACCAGCTGCGTGCCCGCGCTTTCCTTGGTCAGATAGCCTTGCGCGCCGGCACGGATGGCGCGCACCGCATATTGCTCTTCCTCGTGCATGGTGAGGATCAGGATGGCCAGCTTGGGCGCTTCGCTGCGGATTTGCCGGATCAGGTCGACGCCGCTGCGGCCCGGCATCGACAGGTCGAGCAGCAGCAGGTCGAAACCGCCCTGGCGTACATGGTTGAGCACTTCAAAGCCGTCGATGGCCTCGCCGACGATATCGATGTCCGGCGCGCCGTCGAGTATGCGCTTCAAGCCCTCGCGCATGATGGTGTGGTCGTCGGCAATCACAATACGTATCATAGGCGGGCAATCTGCAGGGCGGCCGTTGCCGGAGACCCCAATGTTAAGAAACGAGTAAGCTTGTCATATTAACTGAAAACGGCCGTCGATTTGCCTTTTTCTTAACAGTTGCCCCTTGTTGGCACCCTGTCGCCATCTGACACGCTATTGCGGCGCGGGTTCCTTGATCAGCCTGTGCACCAGCACGGGCAATTTCGAATGCGACAGCACTTTATTGGTCACGCTGCCCAGCAGCAGCTGGCCCCAGCCGCTGCGGCCATGCGAGCCCATGAAGATCAGGTCGCACTGCTGCAGCTGCGCCACTTCCACGATCTTCAGGGCCGGGCTGTCGGAAAACGCCGTCAGGCCCGTCGCTTCCAGGCCCCGCTTGGCGGCCGCGTCCAGGATCGGCTGCCAGTGGTCGGCGCCCGCCTTGCGCATGGCGATGCGGTATTCCTCTTCGCTGGGATAGCTGGGCGGAATGATTTCGATGTAGACGGGGTACTGGTATTCGGGCGCCACGTACACGGCCAGGATGTCGGCGTGCATCTGCTCGGCAAAGGCAACACCGGCACAGGCCGTCAAATTGGAGACGGCCGACCCGTCCGTGGCGATCAGAATTTTCTTATACATGGCAGCTCCTTCATCGGTGGATCGGCACGCGCAACGCCCCTTATTGTAGACGTGGCGACAGCATTGTATTCATGTAAAGACTTGATAATTATCAACACTCCTGCACCTTCAGTATAGACAACATTGGCAGAAAGACCGTGTTTTTGCCGCACAATACAATGCGGCGGCGCCGTTGCAAGGACTCCACGCGCGCAGGATTTCTTGCGCGAAGCGTGGCCTTGCCTGCAGGCCAATGGTAGTATTTCAAAATACAACAGTAGGAACACTTATTTCCTGGTGGAAAAGCTCTTGCAAGCCCGCTTTGCACCAGGAAGCGCGTTTTGAGATTTACCAACAGGGCGGCGCCCTGCTACACTCGCACCATCGCAGCGGTATTGCCTCAAATCATCTTAATCGAGAAATTGCGGGTATCAGTCTGTAAAACGCACAGTTCAGGCGGAATTTTGACAAATTATGGAGAAGCAGGGATATGACCAACGCCGCTGACGATTTCGATGCATTATTCGATGAAGTATCCGCGCAAAGCGCGGCCGCAGCCAAGCCGGCGCCTGTCGCCGCGCCCGCTCCCGCCGTGATCGCGGATGACGATTTTGACGCGCTGTTCGATTCCGTATCGGCCAGCGCCGCCGTGCCTGCACCGGCACCCGCCGCCGCACCCGCCGCCCCGGAAGCGGC
>NZ_NRDQ01000153.1 GCF_002878455.1 Janthinobacterium sp. AD80 | reverse complement strand
ACTGGACGGGAGCGGCGGCGGGCACCTGGGCGGGCGGGCCCTGCAGGGCGCAACCGCCCAGGGCCAGCGCGATGCTGGCGGCCAGGGCGCGTTGAACGGTGCATTGAATGATCGTCATGCTGGTCCTTGTGCTTGTCGTTGAGCGGTATCGGGTGAAGAGGAATGGGGCAGGCGCCGGCGCTCCACCTCGGCCATGGCCAGCGCGTAGTCGGTCATGCGCGCCAGCCAGGTGTCGATGGCGCGCGGCGATTCCAGCAGTTGCGGGCGCAAGGTGTGCAGTACCTCGGCGCCGACCATGTGCTGCAGGGCCAGCGAGGCGATGGAAAACGCCAGGCGGTGCATGTCGTCGCTGTCGCCGGCGGCACCCAGGTGGCGTGCCAGCACGCGCGTCAGCGCTTCGTGCTCGGGGCGGATGTTCTGGTCGATCTCGCGCGCCCACAGGCCTGTCGGCTCGAGCATTTCGCGGCACCACAGGCGCATGCAGTCGCGCGCGATCTCGCCCTGCTGCATGGGCGCGAGCAGCTGCGCATAAAAGCCTTCCAGGCTTTGCCGCAAGGTGAAGTGGGGCTGGTCGTACAGGGCGATATTGTCTTGCGGGTCCGACGATTGCTGGGCGAAGGCGGCGCGGTACAGGCCCGCCTTGTCGCCAAAATAGTAGCTGATGGCGGCCGCATTCGTGCCGGCTGCCTGCGCCAGTTCGCGCGTGGACGTCTTGGCGTAGCCGTGTTCGGCAAACAGGCGGATGGCGCTATGCAGCAGGCGCTCGCGCGACTGTTCGCCATCGGAGCGGGGCTTGCGCCCGTCGTCGGCTGGCGCGGTGGGGATGGCGTTTTTTTCAATCATGCCGGCGATTTAATCATATATCTCAAACGATTGATATAACTAAGTCGCCCGATTTAGTTAAGGAATGATGAAGATAATGTAAAACGCAGGCAAAAAAAAGCCCGCGGTTGTAATCGCGGGCGTAATCCAATGTTCGGAGAACGAATTGGAGGAGACAGTTCCACTATAGCGCTAAAAATGGTGCAGTGCAATACCGTAGAACTACTGTATCTGTCCCTCCAGATTGGCAAAAATTCAGCATTCCATGCTGCGGCGCACAGCAATCACGCCTTGCTGCGCAGGGCCAGGGTAAACGTGCTGCCGGAGCCGTAGTCGCTGTTGAAGAACAGGGCGCCGCCGATGGCGTTGGCCAGGTTCTGGCACAGATATAAACCCAGTCCCGCGCCTTCCACGTGGCGCGTGGAGGTGGAATCGAGCTGCGAGAAGGCCTGGAACAGCTTGGCCTGGTCTTCTTCCTTGATGCCGGCCCCGCTGTCGGCGATGCTCATTTCCGTCACCTGCACGCCGTCTTCCTCGCGCTGGGCCAGGCTGATGCGCACCGTACCCTGTTCCGTGAACTTGATGGCGTTGTTGAGCAGGTTGATGAGGATTTGCGTCAGCGCGCGGCGGTCCGTGTCGATGATGGCGGGCGCTTGATGTGGTTCGCCGAGTTCGATTTCCAGCGCCAGGCCTTTTTGCTGCGCCAGCGGACGCAGGGTGTCGGCCACTTCGGCCATCAGTTCCTGGCAGTGCACCGGTTCGATCGACAGGGTCAGCTTGCCTGCCTCGATCTTGGCCACGTCGAGGATGTCGTTGATCAGCGAGAGCAAATGGCGTGCGCTGGCGCGGATGGTGTTGAGCTGCTTGTCCTGGTCGGCCGTCAGGGGGCCGGGCAGTTTCATCAGCAGGGCACCGGTAAAGCCAATGATGGCGTTGAGCGGCGTGCGCAGTTCATGCGACATGTTGGCGATGAAGGCCGATTTCATGCGGCTGGCCTCGGCCAGTTCCAGGTTTTTCAGGGCAATTTCGCGGTTGATGGTTTCCAGTTCGGCCGCGTGGTGCGCCAGGCGCATGTTCAGTTCAATGACCTGGCGTTCGCGCGCCTGCAGTTCGCCATTGACCTGCACCGCCTGTTCATACGTGGAAATGAGCAAATCGAGGATTTGCTGGCGTTCCGCGTTGATGAAGTGTTTCTGGTCGCCCAGGTACAGCGCGATGCCGATTTCGACATTCTGGTTCTTGCGCAGTTTCTGGTTCATCAGCATGTGGCTGATGCGGTTGAGCAGGTAGTCTTCCGCGTAGGGCTTGCGGATGAAATTGTCGGCGCCGCATTCGATGCCGCGGATGATGTCCTTCGGATCGTTGAGCGAGGTGACGAGGATGACGGGAATGTCGCGCAGAGTCGGGTCGGACTTGATGGCGCGGCACAGGTCGTAGCCATTCATTTCAGGCATGACGATATCGGACAGCACCAGGTGCGGCTTGCGCTCGCGGATGGCGGCCAGGGCCAGCTGGCCGTTGGCGGCCACGCGTGCGTTGTAGTGCAGCGACTGGATCAGGCGCCGCAAGCGCTCGGCCTGGGTCGGGCTATCCTCGACGATCAGGATCTCGATTTCGTCAGGCTTGATTTGATTGATGGAGTCCACAGACCTCTCCTAGATTTCAGTATATTTGATGCTGCGCGCAGTCGACGCGCAATATCGACATCATGTGACTATATCGGATTTAGGTCTGCAAAAGTAACTTCCAAGTAACTATTTTGGCCGCTTGGCATGCTGTGTCCGCTTGTCAGTTTTCGCCCTGGAACTGCCCTGCGCGGTAGGTCAGCACGAGCGTGTCGCGGTGCCCGTGCGGACCCACGGGCTGGATCGGCGTCGACTCGTGGATCACGGCCGCGTCGTCGAGCAGCAGCAGCGACCATGGCTCGGTCAGGGTGAAGCGCTTGCCGTTCGGGCCATCGGCCTCGAAAATGCGCGTTTCGCCGCCCTTGATCTGCTCGCGCCCGATCAGCAGCACGGCGACGAAATCGACGCCGTCGCGGTGCGCGCCTTCCGGCGTGGGGCGGCCGATGCCATCGGTGGTGTCGATGCGGAACTGGTGCGCCTCGATGAACCAAGGCTGCTCTCCCTTGACCTGCGAACAGGCGTCGCCCAGCGCGCGGATCAGCCGCTGCCACGCGGCTTGCGCAACGATAGCCGCTTCCACCGGTTCGAACAGGCGGTGCATGCCGCCGTGCAGGGCGTTGTATTCGACCGGCTGCCAGTGGGGACGGTGCGCTGTCTGGGTCAGGCGTTCGCCATCCTGCACGAAGCATGAGTGGCGCCGGCGCCGATAGCGGCCGCCATCTTTCAGGTAATTGTCCAGCGCCAGGGTATTCCAGCTCGATTCGAGCGCGCGCAGCGCGGCCAGCGGACAGCCGGCCAGGGTGGCCACGTCCTGCGGGCGCAGCACGGCATAGCCGTCATCGCGCAAGGCGTCCTTGACGTGGGACGGGTCGGTAAAGATCGGTGCGGAAGTGCTCATGGCGGTGCCGGCCGCGGTGCGGCCTGTGTCAGTTTATCCAGCCTGGCATTCTACGACTTCGCGGCGCTTCCTGTGCAGTGTCCGATAGGAATTGTTCTTGTTTGCGCCAAATCCTTGATTTACCTGATCGGCAGCTCCGCATTCCTGCTGTCGAACATGAGCGTCTGGATCTTGCCGCCATCCTGCACGTTGAGGGTATTGCGCTGGCCGGGCAGGAAGTCGGTCAGCAGCTGGTTGTGGATGCGCGTGCCGGGCGCCAGGCGTGTATGCTCGATCTCCTGGAAGATCACCACGTTGTCGGCATTGACCTTCATGCCGACCCACTGCAGGCGCAAACGCTTGCCGCCGGGCGCCACGATGTAAAACTGTTTTTCGACGTAGCGGCGCAGGGCCGCCTCGCTGGCTTCCTGGCCCAGGTCGAACTGGCGCTGGTACAGCTGCGTCAGCAGTGCTTCCACGTCGTGGCCCGTGTAGGTGTGCACCACTTCTGTGCTGCCGCTGGCGGCGTTGTAACTGATGTCGGCGATGCCCATGTGGAAATTGTGCGCGCCAGCGGCCATGCTGGCGCAGGCCAGCAGGCTGGCCGCGAGCGTGCGCCAGGTCTTCATGCCTCGTCGCCCTTGGCCGAGCCGCCGGCCTTGCCTTTCAGCGGCGTATGAAAATCGCGCATCAGGTTATCCTTTGGCGACTTCTCGCTCTTGAACAGTTCCAGGCGTGATGGCGTGATCTTGCGCGGCCAGCTATTGTTGGCGGTGTCGATGTCGGCCGTTTCCCAGTACGGATCCTGCACCAGGCCCACCATCGGTTCATCCGTGATGACGACCTTGGTGATTTTCTTCGGCGAGTAGCGCCACACTTCGGCCGGCACGCGCTCGACGTATTTCTTGCCGCTTTTCAGTTCGATCTCGAGGATCAATGGCATGACCATGCCGCCCACGTTCGACAGGTCGACCAGGTACAAATGCTTGCCCTGTTTCAGCAAGTCCTTTTCCCACGGTTCCAGGCCGGCCAGCGTCTCGACGTAGGCATTGCGGTCCTTGTTGGTGACCGTGAAATCGTCGTGCTGGTTATAAAAATCCTTCAGCTCCGGATGCGCATCGACGCGGCGCGGCATGCCCTTGTTGGCGCGGTCCGTGACGGACTCCGGCTGGGCGCTCTTCTGCGCCTTTTTCCAGGCCTTTTCCGTTTCCGGATTTTTCGAGCTCACGCCATATTCGCTGATGCCGTCGATGCTGATGTCGACCGGGTCGGTGGTATAGAACCAGCCGCGCCAGAACCAGTCGAGGTCCGTGCCGGAGGCGTCTTCCATGGTGCGGAAGAAGTCGGCAGGCGTGGGGCGCTTGAATTTCCAGCGCTGCGCGTATTCCTTGAAGGCGTAGTCGAACAGCTCGCGTCCGAGGATGGTTTCGCGCAGGATGTTCAGACCCGCCGCCGGCTTGGCGTAGGCGTTGTTGCCGAACTGCAGCAGGGATTCGGAATTGGTCATGATGGGCACCTGGTCGCGGCTACGCATGTAGTCGACGATCTCGCGCGGCTCGCCGCGCGAAGCCGGATAGTTTTCTTCCCACGCCTGCTGTGCCATGTACTGCACGAAGGTATTCAGGCCTTCATCCATCCAGGTCCACTGGCGCTCGTCCGAGTTGATGATCATCGGGTAGTAGTTGTGACCCACTTCGTGGATGATGACGCCGATCAGGCCATACTTGGTGCGCTTGGAGTAGGTCAGTTCACCCGTTTTCTTGTCCTTGACGGGGCGCGGGCCATTGAACGAGATCATCGGATACTCCATGCCGCCCACGGGGCCGTTGACGGAGATGGCCGTCGGATACGGGTAGTCGATGCTGTACTTGTTGTACTGCTCGATCGTGTGCACGATGGCTTGCGTGCTGTATTTTTCCCACAGCGGATTGCCCTCTTTCGGATAGTAGGACATGGCCATCACGTCGCTGCCGCCCTTCTTGTAGCCCTGCGCATCCCAGATGAACTTGCGGCTCGAGGCCCAGGCGAAGTCGCGCACGTTGGCCGCCTTGAAGTGCCAGGTCTTTTGCGCGCGGCTGACGGATTTTTCGGCCGTTTCCGCTTCTTTTTGCGTGACGATGATGACGGGCTTGTCGCTGCCGCGGGCCTTTTGCAGGCGCTCGCGCTGCGCGGCAGACAGCACGTCCTGCGGGTTTTGCAGTTCGCCCGTGGAGGCGACGATGTGGTCGGCGGGTACCGTCAGCTGCACGTCGTAGTCGCCGAATTCCAGGGTGAATTCGCCCGAGCCAAGGAACTGCTTGTGCTGCCAGCCGGCCGCGTCGTAGTAGGCCGCCATGCGCGGGAACCACTGCGCCACCTCGAACAGGGCGTTCTTGTCGTCGAAGACTTCATAGCCGGCGCGCCCGCCCAGCACCTTTTGTTCGTTGATGCGGTAATCCCAGTCGACCTGGAAGACAAAGTCCTGGCCCGGCTTCAAGGGCTGTGGCAAGTCGATGCGCATCATGGTGCGGTTCACTACATATTTCAAAGACTGGCCATCCGCGCCTTTCAAGGCGCGGATATTGAAGCCGCCCTGGAAGTCGCCGCGTGCCAGCATGCTGCGCATGCCCTCGAATTTCATCGTGTCGTCGCCCGCCGTCCTGGCCCAGGCCTGGCGCGATGGCGCCGTGGCCATGCGGCGCGCGTCGGAGTCCGGCTTGTAGATGTTCTGGTCCAGCTGCACCCACAGGTAGCCGAGCGTGTCGGGCGACTGGTTGTGATACGTGATGGTGCCGCTGCCGCTAATTTCGCGTTTGGCTTCGTCCAGGGTGGCGCGGATCGCGTAGTCGGCGCGCTGCTGCCAGTAGGCGTGGCCGGGCGCGCCCGAGGCGGTGCGGTAGGTGTTCGGCGTGGGCAGCACTTCTTCGAGCTGGCGGAACTTGTCGTCGAATGGCTCGGCGGCAAAGGCCGAGACGGTAAAGCAGAGAGCCAGCGAGGCCACGGAGCCGAATGAAATGCGCATACCCACCCTGATGTTGTTGTCCGGAAATAGTGGCAACTATTCTATACGCAGGGTGGTGCCGGCCTTGTATCGATTTGTAATAAAGAAAGGCGGATTTCGCGCCAGGGTTTGCCTGGCGCCGTCAGGGGGACGCTTTACCTGATTTTGCTTGGAAAAGCGGCGGTTTTAGTCACTTTTCATCAGGCTGTCGCGCAACTGGTTCAGCTGTTGTTTCATGTCCACAACCTGCTCCACGCTGCAGTGGCTGGCCGTCAAGATAGCTTCCGGCAACAACGCCGCCGCGTGGCGCAACTCGTCGCCCTGCTGCGTGAGGGAAATGATGACTTGCCGCTCGTCGCTGGCGGCGCGCGTGCGCGTCAGCAAGCCTGATTGCTCCATGCGCTTGAGCAGGGGCGTCAGGGTAGCCGAGTCGAGGAACAGACGCTCGCCCACTTCCGACACCGTCAGGCCGTCGCGCTCCCACAGCACCATCATCACCAGGTATTGCGAATACGTCAGGCCGAGTTTCCGCAAGAGCTTGCGGTACAGCTTGTTCATGGCGAGAGAAGTCGAGTACAGCGCAAAGCACAGCTGGCCATCCAGGCGCGGTACCTGGTGCAAGGGATTGGTGGTGGTGGTGGTGGTGGTGGTATCCATGGGCACAGTATATATAGTGCGCTACTTAGTTGCAAGCGACCTCAATGCCGCCAGCGCCTGCGCGTCGAGCGTAAGCGCGCCGGCCGCGACGTTTTCGCGCAGATGCGCCACCGACGAGGTGCCGGGAATGACCAGCACATTCGGCGCGCGCTGCAGCAGCCAGGCCAGCGCGACCTGCATCGGCGTCGCTTGCATGGCGGTCGCCACCTGGTTCAGGGTATCGGACTGCAGCGGCGAAAAGCCACCGAGGGGAAAGAACGGCACATAGGCGATGCCTTGCGCGGCCAGGGAGTCGATCAGGGCATCGTCCGCGCGGTGCGCCAGGTTGTAATGGTTCTGCACGCAGACAATGGGGCTGATGCGCTGTGCCTCGGCCACCTGGCCCGCATCGACATTGGACAGGCCGATATGGCGCACCAGGCCTTCGCGCTGCAGCTGCACCAAGGTGTCCAGCGGTTCGGCAAGCGACGAGCCGTCCGGGCCGGCCATGCCCGGCGCGCGCAGGTTGACCACATCAAGCACGTCCAGGCCCAGGTTGCGCAGGTTGTCGTGCACGGCGTCGCGCAATTGCTGTGGCGATGCGGCCGGCAGCCAGGACTGGTCGGCGCCGCGCACGAAGCCGATCTTGGTGACGATGGTCAAACCGTCGCGATAGGGATGCAGCGCTTCGCGGATGATCTGGTTGGTGACGTGCGGGCCGTAAAAGTCCGACGTGTCGATATGGTTGACGCCTAATTCGATGGCTTCGCGCAGCACGGCGACGGCGGCGACGCGGTCTTTCGGCGGACCCCAGACGTGCGGGCCGGCCAGTTGCATGGCGCCGTAGCCGAGGCGGTTGAATGCGATGTCGCAATGGGCGGGCGTGAATTGGTCGCGGGCGGGGGAAGGCGTGTGCATGGCAGCTCCTGTGTGGTGGTCGAGTTCGAGAGCCACTATCGTAAGGCCGATTGCGCTGTATGATAATCGGGTCAATCCGGCACAGGCTGTACTCATTTCCGCACAATGAAAGCTCTTCCAATGCATGCAGACAGCCCTTCCATGGCCGACTTGTCCGCCTTTGCCCTGGTGGCCCGGCACCAGGGTTTTCGCCAGGCCGCACGCGCCAGTGGGCAGTCCGCGTCCGCCATGAGCGAAGCGCTGCGCCGGCTGGAACAGCAACTGGGCATCCGCCTGCTGGAACGCACGACGCGCAGCGTGACGCCGACGGCGGCCGGGGCGCTGCTGCTGACGCGCTTGCGCCCGGCACTAGATGAAGTGAGCAGCGCGCTCGACGTGCTGAACGACTTGCGCGACAGCCCGCGCGGCACCTTGCGCCTGAACGTGCCGGTCAACGCGGCGCGCTTCTTTTTGCAGCCCATGGTCGACCAGTTCCTGCGCGCCTATCCGCAGATCAGGGTCGAACTGGTGGTCGATAATAATTTTGTCGACGTCGTCGCCAGCGGTTGCGACGCCGGCATCCGTTATGGCGAGCGGCTGGAGCAGGACATGATCGCCATTCCTATCGGCCCGCGCACGCAGCGCTTCGCGGTGGCGGGCGCGCCGTCCTACCTGGCGCAGCGCGGCGTGCCCGTGCATCCGCGCGACCTGCTGCAGCATGCCTGCCTGCTGGGGAAATTCCTCAGTGGCGCGGTTCCACCGTGGGAGTTCGAGCGGGACGGGCAAAAAGTGAGCGTCGAGCCGGACGGCCCCGTGATCGTCACGCCGACGGCGGCTGATTTTGCGGTCAGCATGGCCGTCGCCGGCCATGGCCTCGTGTATCTGTTTGAAGAGTGGCTGCAGCCGTATATCGATGCTGGCCAGCTGCAGCCCGTGCTGGAAGACTGGGCGATGCCCTTTCCCGGCCCGTTTTTATACTATGCGGGCCGGCGCCATCTGCCCGCGCCGCTGCGCACCTTCATCGATTTCGTGCAGGCCAATTTTGCGCAGCTTCCTCAGTCTGTCGGATAGCGTGCGCGAAGCAACTGCAGCATCGCGACGTTCTGTTCCCACGCGTCGCTCACGGGCTGCTGCGTGTATGGCAGGGTTTGCGTGTAGGGCGCGGGGCCGAATTCCGGGGTGAACGTCATGCGCCCGGCGCCGGCCGCGCGGCGCTGGGCGACGATGGCATCCCACCAGGCCAGGTGGGCGTCGAGCGCCTGTTTCGCTTCCGGCGCGCGGAAGTCGGCCACCTGCGGGCCTTGGGCATGGCCCACGCGGGCGTGCACATGGCGCACCAGCGGCAGCACTTGCGCCAGGGTCTGCGGCTGGTCTTCCAGCAAGGATTCGCAGGCGCAGCACCAGTGTGACAGGTCGGCCGTCAATGGCAGCCCGGGATATTGCGCCAGGTAGGGCAGCAGCAGCATCGGATGGCCGCTGAAACGGCTGCGGTGGATTTCGTGCACGATGGGCACGCCGTGCCTGGCCGAGATGGCGGCGGCCAGGTCAATCAGCTGCGCGTTCTGCGCCTGGCTGTAGTAATCCTTGCCCGTGTGCGTGTTGACCAGCACGGGACGCGCCAGGCAGGCGTTTTCCAGCAACTCGGCCAGGGCCGCGCGGTGCAGGTCGAAGTCAGCGTGGAAGACGGTTTCCCACTGCGCGGCGATCAGCTCCAGGCCTGCATCGGCGATGCGCTTGGTCCATTCTTCGCGCAGGGCCGCGTCCAGCGGCAGCGACATTTCGATGCCGTCGAAACCGGCCGCCAGTACCTTGTCGATGAAGACCTCGGGCGCCAGGTCGTTATTGCCCCATTGGGCGGCGAAGACCTGGATGCTCATCAGACGAAGCCCCGCACGGGGAAGGATGCGTCGCGCTGGATCCAGTTGTGGGCCGCGTATTCGGTCCGGCCATCCGTCGCATGCAGGGTGTAGGCATGGCGCGAGACGGGCGAGCGGTTCGGCGCGCTGTAATGGGGCAGCAAGCCGTGGAAGCAGACGAGGGCACCCGCCTTCACTTCCAGGGGGACCGCCGTGCTGTCGTCGGGCCAGGGCATGGCGTCGAGTTTTTCCACGCGCACGGCGTCGCCGTTGCGGATGAAGCGTTCGCGCAGGGGGCCGCGGTGGCCGCCCGGTTCCGCCCACAGGCAGCCGTTGTCCAGGGTGGCGTCTTCCAGCGCGAACCAGAAGGTGGTCACGCTGACCGGCGTGGTTTCAAAATAGGTGGCGTCCTGGTGCCAGCGCACTTCGCCGCCGATGCCGGGCTGCTTGAAGATGTACATGGATTGCCACACCTGCGCGTCCGCCAGGCCCAGGTCGCGCGCCACTTCGGCCAGTTTCGGGTCGGCCGAAAAAGCGCGGAAGACGGGGTCCAGGTCATGCATGGCGTGGCCGATCTTGTTGATCGACAGCGATTTCGCCTGCTTCAATTGGCCGTCCGCGCCAAAGGCCTCTTCCTCGAAGAAGCAGCGGATGGTGTTGTCGGAGGCGAGAAAGTAATCGTTGGTGTTCTTCGCCTGGTCGCGCGTGGTGAAGATCGATTGGCTCAGGCCGGGATCGAATTCGTTGACAATCTGCTCGGCGCGCGCGCGCAGGGCGGCGATTTCGTCCGCACCCTTGAAGCCGGGCAGGATGATGTAGCCGTCGCGTTGGTATTGTTCTTGTTGGTCAGTAGTCAGCATGGCAACGGCTCCGGAGGTCTATGGAAAGCGCCATTGTAGGCGGCTGTCCGAGCGCAAACAATCGGCTGGCAGTTGACAGATTGTCGTCAAAACGCAGACAATCTTTGACATGGATCAATTAAAAGCGATGGAAATTTTTGTCGAGGTGGCCCGCTTGCGCAGCTTCACCGTGGCGGGGCAGCGCCTGGGCCTCACGCGGGCCATGGTCAGCAAGACCATCATGCAGCTGGAAGCGCGCCTCGATGCGCGCCTGCTGCACCGTTCCACGCGTGAAGTGAGCCTGACGGATGCGGGCCGCGCCTACCTGGCGCCGTGCATGGCCACCGTCAGCCAGGCGCAGGAAGCGGCGCGCATGGTGGCGCACGTGGCGCAGGCGGGCGCGGGGGCACAGCTCGCAGGGCCGCTGCGCATCCAGGCGCCGTCCAGTTTTGGCAGCGCCTGGCTGGCCGACGCCGTCGCCCGTTTCAGCCTGCTGCACCCGCAGGTGCGGGCCGAGTTGTATGTCGACGATGCCCTGCTCGACCCGATACGCCACGGCTTTGACCTGACCATCCGCGTGGGCGGCATCCCGGACAGCAGCGCGCTGGCCATGCGCCCGCTGGCGCCGTGCCGCGCCGTGCTGTGCGCCAGTCCCGGCTACCTGGCGCAATGGGGCATGCCGCAGGCGCCGCGGGATTTGTTGCGGCACCAGTGCCTGCATTTCAGCCACCTGACCGATGGCACGAACTGGCATTTCCAGCGCGGAGAAGGGGAAGAACGGGAAGCGGTGAGCGTGCGCGTGCAGGCGGGTTTTACGGCGAATAACGGCCTGGTGCTGCACCAGGCGGCGCAGCGGGGGCTGGGCGTCGTCTACAGCACCACGTTTCTCGCCTGGCGCAACCTGCTCGATGGCAGCCTGGTGCCCGTGCTGACGGACTGGGAGCTGCCGCTCAATCACTTGAGCGCCCTGTATCCGGCCAGCCGCCAGCCCTCGCCCAAGGTGCGTGCGCTGATCGATTTCCTGGTGGCCGAATACCAGCCCGTGCCGCCATGGGACCGCGAGCTGGCGGCGGCCGGATTGTGCAGTTGATGGTCAGTTGAGCGCGACGGGCTCCACCGTCCATGCGCCATCGGCGTACACGCGCTCGTCGTCCAGGTAGACGGCTTCCGTGACGGCAAAGATATCCACGTGGTAGCGCGCATCCTTGCGCTTGAATTGCGGCTTGGTGTAGACGCCATGCTTGGCGCCCAGCGACAAATGGATGCCGCACATGCGTTCATACGTGCCGATGTCGTTGACCAGCTGCTCGCGCGAAAAGGCGCGGTTCATGCCGAAGCCCAGTTCGCGCACCCACACTTCGCCTTCGTGCGCGCGGATGATGTCCAGCATGGCGGTAAATTCAGGCGTGGCGTTTTCCGTGCCCGTCACGCGGCCCTTCTCGATGACCAGCGTGATCGGCGTGTCGGGGCGGTTGACCATGAACTGCGTGTCGCCAAAGACGAAAATGCGCACGCGGCCATTCACGGCTTCCAGGTCCTGCGCTTCCGTGAACACTTCGCCCAGCGGGAACTGGCCGCCGATATTGTTCATGCCGCTGTAGTCGCCGATATTGAGCTTGGCCGATTCGAACGGCGAGGCGAACACCAGCTGCTCGCCGCCGCTGTCGACCATGCCGTGGCGGGCGCCGTCGATGCGCGCTTTCAAGGCATGGCCGACGCCGCGGTAATAGGCGGGGTCGTAGGCCAGCGAAGCGATGTAGTGCAAGCCCTGCACACCGGGCATGCGCGACAGGTGCACATGTTCGATGACTTTCAAGCCCCGCTTGAACAGCTCGATGCGGATGCGGAACGCTTCCAGGCGGAAGCTGGTCGACTGGATCAGCACGACGAGGCTGCCGGCCGGCAGTTCGGCAAACGCGGCCAGCACCGCATCGGGCGTGACGTCGTCGAAATCGATGAAGGTCGCGTCCGGCAAGGCCTGCTGATAGGCTTGCGTCAGCACGACATTGAGCCAGCTGCGCTTGTCGCAGACGACCAGCGCCGGTTCGTCGGGCCGGTGGCAGATGGCCATGGCCAGCAGGTCGGCCACGTTTTGCGCGGCCACTTCGGTGGCGGCGGCGCTGATGGCGTCAAGCCGGCTGGTGTCATTTTCGGGAAGCGTCATGGTGCGGGAAGGTTGGGCAGGAAGTAAACACGGCATTATAAGGCGATTGCACCGGGCGCCGCCATTCGCCATCGGATGTAGGGCCGCCGCCAGTGGCGCGGCGATCTTGTGTAGTGCCACATGGCAATGTATTATTGATTGATAGTTTAAAAACAGCTTCAAAACAGCTTCAAAACAGCGTAACAGCGGGTTTGGGCAGGGCGGGCAATAGCGGTACAGCTCGTCTGGGCCACGCGCGGTGCCACAGAACCCTATCAATACAACAGCCTGACAGGCCAGGACGAAGAGTGTGATGCGATGAGCATAATTGGACAAGATATTCCCATGGAGCGGCCCGATACAGATGGGCGCGCCGCCGTGTTTGTTCCCGTGACCGGCGTCAAGGAAGATGTCTTGCTGACCATACGCAAGGGTGCGGCCATTGTCGGCTTCGCCAACCACGACCGTACCATCACCGTGTATTTTGAGAGCAACCGTTTCGACGATCCCGTGCTGTCCAAGTGGGAGCACAAGGCGCGCAAGGCGTATGACCGCCTGGTCGACAATGCCCCCACCGTCTCGAAGCTGACCACCAGCCCCGCCAATTTCGAGCAGATCGGCTATATCAACGGCAAGGGCATCACCATCCGCCGCATGGAAAGCCTGCAGCGCTGGCTGGCGTATTCGGATGCGATGGCGTCGTGCCCGGAGACGGAGATTATTGCGAGAACGGTCATTGCCAAGCCTGAAAGCGTCAAGGTGTAGGGGCGGCATATGGGAGCCAACAATATTGTCGGATGGCGTGGGGCTTTGCCCCACGCCGGCGGCCCCGCCAATCCGACCCCGGACCTGCCGGCCCTGCGCCTGAGCATTTTCTCGGCTGTTCCTGGTATGCACGCATATGGCGTGGGAGCCAACAATGTTGTCGGATTACGCGGGGCTTCGCCTCGCTAATCCGACCTACCGGACCTATCCGACCTGCCGGCCCTGCGCCGAAGCCTTTTCCGGCTGTTCCTGGTGTGCACGCATATGGGGTGGGAGCCAACAATGTTGTCGGATTACGCGGGGCTTTGCCCCGCTAATCCGACCTACAGGACTTATCCGACCTACAGGACCTACCCGACCTGGCCGCCCTGCGCCTGAGCTCGATCAACATGCTCCTCCCCATCACACCACGATGATGTTCGCCTGCGCCTTGAGCGGGCAGGGGAGGGTGTCGTCGAAGGTGATTTCGATGGCGCTGGCGATGAACATGCCGCCGATGTGCTGGGCGGCGATTTCTGGTGGCGTGCCGGGCTTGGTCAGGTTGACGTCCTGGGCGAAGACGAAGACTCGCCAGGTGCCGAAGACCTTCTGGCCGTATTGCAACAGTGTCCGGTAGGCCCGCTTCAAGTCCAGGCTGCCTGCGTAGACGCCGTCATTTGCACCCGGGTCGAAGCCCAGGCCATCGTCGGTCAGCGATTCGACGAAATACAGGCCTTGCGGCGCCTGGAACAGCACGAAGGCGTACAGCTGCGTGCCGCGGAAGACATTGCCATTGTCGCGCTTGAAGCTGGCGCGTATCCACAGCGGTTCGTACGCTTGCACGACGGCGGGCGTGTCCGTTTCCACGGGCCCCGCCACGTGGATGTTGACTTGCGTTTCGCTGACGGCATGCTGGTAGGTGGCGCCCGTGGTAAAGCGCTGGTATTCCCAGCTGATATCGGCTGTGTAGGGCAGGCCCGCATTCGGCGCTTCCGGCAGCACCCATTTCGCCACCACGCGCTCGGCCAGTGTCAGTTCGCCGGCGGCCGGCGGTGTTGCTTCCTGGCCACGCCAGAACGGGTCGGCGATATCGGAGCAGGCCACGGCGATGGCGCCCGAGGCGATGGCCGAGGCCACGCCTGCCACCGTGAATTCCGGCTGGCCCGAGCCGGCCCCTTCCAGCGAGCAGCAGTCGACACTGGGGTCCGTTTCCTCGAAAGTGCCGCCCACGCTGAAGCTGGCCTTGCCGGAGCCGAGCGCGGCGGCAATGATGGCCACCAGGGCGGCGATGATGGCGATGATGATGGCGAGGATTTTCCACCACGGGTCGGAAAACGGCAGGTCGCCGTGCGTGCCCGCGTAGGCGGGGTTCGGCGTCCAGACGAGGGTCATGCCGGTCGGCACGATCGGCCCCAGGCCGGGCGGGCAGCGGCACTCTTTGCCATCATTGCCTGTGCTGCCCCAGCGCTTGCCCGGCAGGTGGCCCTGCGGCTTGGACAGTTCCAGCGTGCCTTCCTCGACCGTGCAGGTGTAGGTATTGGTGGCGCTGTCAAAGCGCGTCTGCGAGACGAAGATTTGCTGGATCGAGCGGCGCGGCGTGTAGCCGTCGGCCTTGGCGACAAAGCTGACGAGGCGCTTGCCGGGCGCCGCATGCTGGAAGTCGGCGTCCCACATCACCAGCATGGCCGCGCCGGCAGGGATGCTGGCAAAGAAGAAGGTGCGCGCCACTGGCACGATGCCGGGGTCGCCCACGCTTTCCAGGTACACGGTGACATTGTTCAGTGCGCTGTTGGACACATTGGTGACGTGGGCGGCGATGCGCAAGCCATAGATGGCATTGTCGAAGATGCCGTCCGGCAGCATGATGTTGGTGACGGGCTCGATCGCGAAAGGCCGCGTCAGCACCTGCATGGGGGTGTCGCTCATGATGCCTGCTCCTCGGGACTGTGCTGTTCCTGGCCGTGATCCTGGCCCTGTTGCTGCTCCAGATCGACGACGACATAGGTGATGCCGCCCATGACCTTGCCCTCCTGCGTTTCCAGCACCCGCAGCAGCGCATACTGGCGCTCCGGCAAGGCATCGGCGCGCAGGCTCAGGTAGATGGCCAGTGACTGGCCGCGCGGCACTTCCAGCGCCAGCTTTTGCTCGCCCGGTCCGTCGCCATCACAGTGGGGGCTACGTGCCAGGCCCGCTTCCACGCGCGCGTCCTTGGCCGCCTGCCAGCGCTCCAGGCCCAGGGTGGCCAGCAGGTTTTCCGGCAGCGCGCCGCCATGCTCCAGCTGCAATTCCACTTTTTTGATGGCGCGGGGCAGGGCCGCCACCGTGACGGCCAGCAACTGTGCGCGCCGTGCCGCCAGCACCACGGTGACATTGCGTTGCGCGATCTGCTCGTGCTGCTTGGGCTGGAAGGGAAAGCCGTTGGGCAGGGGATCGGGTAGCGGGTTGATGTCGCCCGCGCCATGCGCCACGGCCAGCAGGCATTCGTGGCCGCCATTGACGATGACGGGAACCCACGGCACCAGGCACAGCACTTCCTGCGTGGCGCCGGGCGGCAGGTCGGCAAAGGCGGAACCGACCTGCGTGGCGGCGCCGACGGCGATCTGGCCCGAGGGATCGGCCCAGTAAAAATCCACACGCACGCCGTTCGAGGCGCTGTTGCCCGTGTTGTGCACGCGGCCCCACAGGTAGTTGGCGGTGCCGGCGATGGGCGCGCCTGGCGGGCCATTCGGATCATTGCCCGGCACGACCCAGATATCGGCGCTGTCCCACCACGAGGGCTGGCCGTCTTCGATGATCAGGTGGGCTGGCATGGCAATCTCCTTGTGCTTGGCCTGTGCCTGTAGCTTAGGCCGCGGTGGCGGGTGCCATTTGATTGGCATCAAGCCTGCAGACGGCGGTGCGGGCGCGCCGTGGCAGCTGCTGCGTAAGGTAATATTGCGGCAGAACGCAGCAGAGTGAATCCGGGAAAAGGTTGGAACGTGCTTGAACAAGTGAATGAAATGTGCATCAACGCCGCTTGCGGCCGCTACTTGCCGCTGCGCCTGGCGCATTGTCCGTTTTGCGGTACGCGCCAGGTGGCAGCGCCAGTGGTTTTAGAGAAAGTCGTGCCCGCGGCGGCCGTGCCGCCACCATTGTCCGCAGCGACTGCTGCGGCTGCGCCGCCGCCCGTGCCGCGCAAGCCGCCGCCGAT
>NZ_NRDQ01000152.1 GCF_002878455.1 Janthinobacterium sp. AD80 | reverse complement strand
GCAGCGCTGCCACGCCTGGAAGTGATCAATGCCCATGGCGAGACGGGCATGGCGGCGCGCATGCGCGGCATGCTGGGCGGCATGGGCATCAGCGTGCTGCGGCTGGGCAACCAGCGGCCGTACGGCCTGCAGGCCAGCAGCATCGTCTACCGCCCCGGGCATGCCGAGGCGGCGGCCACCCTGGCCCTGGCGCTGGGCGGCATGCCGCAGCTGCAGGCGTCCGGCGACAGCGGCATCAGCGCCGGTGCCGACCTGCGTTTATTGCTGGGCAAGGATGCGTCAGGCAGCCTGCGCGCACCCGATGCACGGCTGGCGGCGAACCTGGCGCCGTAGCGGCGCACGCTACGGCATGGTCAGCGGGGCAGCAGCTTGCGGTCGGACGGGTCGATCAGGAAGCCCTGCAGGATATCCTGCAGCTGCGGCAGCTTGGCCACGTAGGCGGGAATGCCCAACTGGCGCGCGCCAAAGTAATGGGCGATGATGTCGCCCTGCTGTTCCATGTTGAAGTCGGACAATACTCCGCCCGCCTGCGCATCGTAGCGGTAGGCGCGCTGGGCGATATAGCCGCCGCGCAGGGCCAGCAGGGCGCCATGCAGCAGCACACCATAACCGAGCTGGTATTGCCACACGTGCACCATCTCGTGGATGAAGAAAAGCTTGCCGCTGTTGCCCTCGCGCGCGAAATCCTCGCGGTACTGGGCCGGCATGAAGTGCAAATTGCCGCGCGGCGTCATCGCCGTGTTCTGGTCCTGCAAGCCGAACGGCAAAAAGGAGCCGCGCACGACGCGCACGCGCGCATAGTCGATGGCGTCGCGAAAGACGCTGCGGGCCATGGCGGTTTCGCCGATGGTCAGGGGACGGCGCAAGACACGCATGACACTCCGTCAGAAGAAAGAAGCGGCAAGCATGCGAGCTTGCCGAATACTAAACTGCAAGTGCCTGACAGAAGCGTAGCGAGCGGCAGTGATTTTTGGCCAAGAAGCGCAACCGTACTCTGGTACGGTAAGCATCGCAGGCCGCAAAGCGCGGCGCGCAGTCGCGTATGTCAGGTACGACTAGGCCGACCGCAAGCCGCTGGCTGCTTTGGCGATTTCCGTGATGCGGTCCCAGTTGCCGGCCGCGATCGCGTCTTTCGGCGTCAGCCACGAACCGCCCACGCAGGCGACGTTCTTGCAGGCCAGGAACTGCGACGCCGTCTCTTGCGAGATGCCGCCCGTCGGGCAGAAGGTCACGTCCGGCAGCGGGCCGTAGATGGCGTTGAGCATGCCGATGCCGCCCGCCGGCACGGCCGGGAACAGTTTCAGCTGCTGGAAGCCGTTCTCGCGCGCCGCCATCACTTCGCCTGGCGTCATCACGCCTGGCAGCAGCGGCAGGCCGCTGCTTTTCGCCGCCGCCACCAGGGCCGACGTCAGGCCTGGCGAGACGCCGAAGACGGCGCCCGCATCGCGCGCCTGGACGAATTCCTCGGGACGCGTCAGGGTGCCCACGCCAACGATGGCGCCCGGCACGGCCGACATGGCGCGGATCGCTTCCAGGCCGTGCTTGGTGCGCAAGGTTACTTCCAGCACGCGGATGCCGCCCGCCACCAGCGCGCGCGCCAGCGGTACGGCGTGGTCAGGGTCGTCGATCGCGATCACGGGGATCACGCTCGAGGTGCGCATAATTTCCAGTAGAGTCATGGTCATCTCTTATTTCCTAGCCAAAAAGTCTTCGTCGGAACCGGGCACAGTATCGCCGACATTATCGGCGTCGTGCAAGGCAACGGTGGTGGGAATCGGCGACGGCAGGCCGAAGGTGGTGGCACCCTCTTCCGCCGCGCTGACGGTGGAACGGAACATGGAAAACAGCTCGCGGCCCATGCCGACATGGTTCGGCGACAGGTCGGCAGTGACCAGCGAACGGGCGTGCCAGACGTCGGCCGGCACCAGCGCTTCGAGCACGCCGGTAAACGCGTCGAGGCGGATGATGTCGCCGTCGCGCACCAGGCCCAGCGGGCCGCCGGCGAGAATTTCAGGCGACACGTGGATGGCGGCCGGCACCTTGCCCGACGCGCCCGACATGCGGCCGTCCGTGACCAGCGCAACGTGGCGGCCCGCGTCCTGCAAGTTGGCCAGTGCCGGCGTCAGCGCATGCAGTTCCGGCATGCCGTTGGCGCGCGGGCCCTGGAAGCGCAGCACGGCGACAAAGTCGCGGTCCAGCGACCCGGCCTTGTAGGCGGCCATGAAATCTTCCTGCGAATTGAACACGAGGGCCGGTGCTTCCACCGTGCGGTGCTGCGGCTTGACGGCCGAGACCTTCATCACGGCGCGGCCCAGGTTGCCGGCCACCAGGACCATGCCGCCGTCCGGCGCGAACGGGTTCGCGGCCGGGCGCAGCACGTTCTCGTCGGCGCTGGCGAGTGGCGCATCCTTCCAGAAAACCTTGCCGTCTTCGCCCAGGAACGGCTCCTGGCAGTGCGCGCGCAAGCCATGGCCGAGGATGGTGTTGACATCGTCGTGCAGCAGGCCCGCATCCAGCAGTTCGCGGATCAGATAGCCCGTGCCGCCGGCCGCGTGGAAGTGGTTCACGTCGGCGTCGCCGTTCGGGTAGATGCGCGTGAGCATCGGCACGATGGCCGACAGTTCATTGAAATCGTTCCAGTCGATGACGATGCCGGCCGCCTTGGCGATGGCCACCAGGTGCAGCGTGTGGTTGGTCGAACCGCCCGTGGCCAGCAAGCCGACGACGGCGTTGACGATACATTTCTCGTCGACGATGTGGCCAACCGGCAGGTAGCTGGCGCTTTGCGCCGTGATGGCGGCGGCGCGCTGGGAGGCGGCCACCGTCAGCGCGTCGCGCAGCGGCGTGTTCGGCGTGATGAAGGCGGCGCCCGGCATGTGCAGGCCCATCACTTCCATCAGCATCTGGTTGCTGTTGGCGGTGCCATAGAAAGTACAGGTGCCGGCGCCGTGGTAGGCTTTCGACTCGCCTTCGAGCAAGTCTTCACGCGTCGCCTTGCCTTGCGCATACAGCTGGCGCACCTGGGCTTTTTCCTTGTTCGACAGGCCCGACGTCATCGGACCGGCCGGCACGAAGACGGCCGGCAGGTGGCCGAAGTGCAGCGCGCCGATCAGCAGGCCCGGCACGATCTTGTCGCACACGCCCAGGTACAGGGCGGCGTCGAACATATTGTGCGACAGCGCCACGGCCGTCGACATGGCGATGGTGTCGCGCGAGAACAGCGACAGTTCCATGCCCGGCTGGCCTTGCGTCACGCCATCACACATGGCCGGCACGCCGCCGGCGAACTGGGCCACGGCGCCCACTTCGCGCACGGCCTGCTTGATGATCTGCGGAAAGCCTTCGAATGGCTGGTGCGCCGACAGCATGTCGTTGTACGACGAGACGATGGCGACGGAGGGTTTTTTATATTCTTTCAGCGACAATTTGTCGTTGGCGGGGAAAGCGGCAAAGCCGTGCGCCAAATTGGTACACGACAGGGCGCCGCGCTGCACGCCCTGGATGCGGGCCGCATCCAGATGCGCCAGGTAGGCGCCGCGCGATGGCCGGCTGCGCGCGATGATGCGCGCTGTTACGGATTCGACTACTGGATGCAGCGCCATAATGAATTTCCTTAAAAATGAGTATTTCGTGAAATTTTACTACAAAATGGTGAGAAAGAAGCACTCTTGCTTGGGCCGGCAACATAAATAAGCGACGGATTGCGGCATATCAAGGCAAATCCGGGTTATATCGCGTATCGGAACCTGCCAACACCTCTCTTATATGTCACTGGGACAAACGCTAAAAAAAGCACAACAAAATCGGCTTCGCGTCACAAACTGTAGTGAAATTACGTTTTTCTGATGTATTATTCCCATATCAACGCCGGATCCCTTGTTCGCCACAGCGAACGCGCCGCGCTCCTTTCAACCGAGACAAGCACCCAAGCCGACCGCCATGCGCCAGCCAGTATCTACTCCCGCCATCACCGCCACCGCCAGTTTCCAGTCCCTGCAAGCGCACAGCGCCAGCCTGCGCGACGTCCACCTGCGCCAGCTGTTCGCGACCGATCCAGCACGCTTTGCCAGCATGACGGTAGATGCGGCCGGCCTGCTGCTCGATTACTCGAAGAACCGGGTCGACGCCACCGCCATGGCCTTGCTGATGGACCTGGCCCGCGAACGCGGCGTGGAAGCCCAGCGCGAAGCCATGTTCACTGGCGAGAAAATCAATCTTACCGAACATCGGGCCGTTCTGCATACGGCCTTGCGCGCGCCGCGCGGCACCAGGCTGGTGGTCGATGGCCAGGATATCGATGCTGATGTGCAAGATGTGCTGCAGCGGGTGAAAGCGTTTACGGACAAGGTGCGCAATGGCAGCTGGCTCGGCTACACGGGCAAACCGATCTGCGACATCGTCAACATCGGCATCGGCGGCTCGGACCTGGGGCCGAAAATGGCCTGCCTGGCGCTGCGCTCGTATGCCAACCCGGGCCTGGAAATGCACTTTGTTTCCAACGTCGACGGTCACGACATGGAAGCGACCCTGTCGAAAGTCGATCCGGAAACAACGCTCTTCATCGTCGCATCGAAAACTTTTGTTACGGCTGAAACCATGCTCAACGCCAACACGGCGCGCGCCTGGTTCCTGCTCGAAGGCGAAGAAAAGGATCTGGCGCAACATTTTGTGGCCGTCTCGACCAACACGCAAGCGATCGTCGACTTCGGCATTTCGCCGGACAATATGTTCCCGTTCTGGGACTGGGTCGGCGGCCGCTATTCCGTCTGGTCGTCGATCGGCCTGGCCGTGGCCCTGTCCGTCGGTTTTGAATACTTCAGCGATTTCCTCGCCGGCGCGCATGCGATGGACCAGCATTTCCGCCAGGCCCCGCTGGAACAGAACATGCCCGTGGTGCTGGCCATGGTGGGTTTCTGGAACCGCCAGTTCCTCGACTGCGGCTCCGTTTCCATCGCACCGTATCACCAGGACTTGAGCCGCTTTGCCGCCTATCTGCAACAGCTGGACATGGAAAGCAACGGCAAGCGCGTCACCAAGGATGGCGTGCCCGTCGACGTGCCGACAGGCCCCGTCATCTGGGGCGACTGCGGCACGAACGCGCAGCACGCGTATTTCCAGCTGCTGCACCAGGGCACCGACATCACGCCGATCGACTTCATCGCCGCCCTGCGCGCCACGCACGATTTACCGGGCCACCACGACGCCCTGCTGGCCAACTGCTTTGCCCAGTCGGAAGCCTTCATGACGGGCAAGACGGGCGAAGAAGTGCGTCTTGATTTGCAGGCGCAAGGCTTGCCGGACAACGAGATCGAAGCGCTGGTGCCGCACAAGACGTTCCCCGGCAACCGCCCCAGCAACACCATCCTGATGGACCAGCTGACCCCGACCACCCTGGGCGCCCTGATCGCCCTGTACGAGCACAAGACCTTCGTGCAAGGCGTCTTGTGGAACGTCAACAGTTTCGACCAGTGGGGCGTGGAGCTGGGCAAGGTGCTGGCCAAGAAAATCCAGGCCGAACTGACGGGCGAAGCCCGTCCCGACCACCACGACAGCTCGACCAATGGCTTGATTGCCCTGGCTAAAGCAGCAAAAGCCGCATATTAATAACGCATAACCAAACCTGCTGCGCGTCGGTATAGGCAGCCTGCGATGCTCACTGTGCTCAAGCACAGTTCCGCTTCTCGGCAGCCTCTCCCTCCCGCTCGCTACGGTTTTGTTAGGCGTTCTCCACATTAAGAATAGATGAATATTTACGAAATCAAGGTAGTCAGCGACAAGCCCATGCAAGTGGGCGAATGCCCGCTGTGGCACGGCAAGGAAGCGGCCCTGTACTGGGTCGACATCGACGGGTGCGCCGTGCACCGGCTGCACCCGGCCAGCGGCAAGCATGAGCAATGGAGCATGCCGACGGAACCGTCGGCGCTGGCCATCAACGCGGGCGGCGGCCTGATCGTGGCCTTGCGCAGCGGCTTTGCCCACCTCGACACGAAAACCGGCAGCCTGGCGGAAGTCGCCGCGGCGCCGTTCGACATGGCCACCACGCGCTTCAACGACGGCAAGGTCGACCCGGCAGGCCGTTTCTGGGTCGGCACGATTTTCGAGCCGCGCAACGCCGACGCTGCAGAGATGTTCGTGCTGGAAAAGGGACAAGTACGCAAAGTCTGGTCGGGAGGCATGACGGTGTCGAACGGCCTGGGCTTTTCCCCGGACAAGCGCACCATGTACCACTCGGATACCACCACGCACCGCATCGACCGCTTCGATTTCGACGCCGCCACGGGTGCCATTTCCGAACCACAACCGTTCCAGCGCTTTTCCACGGACAAGAAAGCGGCGGACTACGGCGGGCGCCCCGATGGCGCGGCCGTCGACAGCGAAGGCAATTACTGGTCAGCCATGTTTGAAGGTGGCAAGATCCTGCGCTTCGCGCCGGACGGCCATTTGCTGGGTGAAATCGCCGTGCCCGTGCGCTGCCCCACCATGGTGACATTCGGCGGCCCCGACCTGCGCACCCTGTACATCACCAGCGCCAGCCACAACCGATCAGACGCCGAGATCGCCGCCTACCCGTTGACGGGCCACGTGTTGTCCGTGCGCGTGGACGTGGCAGGCCAGCCGGAAACAGCTTACCAGGCGTAATCCCTTGCCACTCACGTAATCAGAGACCAGTGCTGGCCGTGGGTGCGTCGGATTACGCGCAGCTGCGCTGCGCCAAGCCGACCTGCCGAACTGCCGCTTGCCCATGGAAGTGGCGGGCCAGCCGCAATCGTTTCCAACAAGAAAAAGCGCCGCCCCCCGCAAGGGTCCGGCGTTTTTTTCTTGCGCATGGGCGTAGGTCGGATGAGCGGGGCAAAGCCCCGCGTAATCCGACACCAGTGCTGGCCGTGGCTGCGTCGGATTACGCGCAGCTGCGCTGCGCTAATCCGACCTGCCGAACTGCCGCTTGCCCATGGAAGTGACAGGCCAGCCGCAATCGTTTCCAGCAAGAAAAAAGCGCCGGCACCCGCGAGGTTCCGGCGCTTCTTTACGCTCATGTAGCCAGGCGTAGGTCGGATTAGCGGGGCAAAGCCCCGCGTAATCCGACACCAGTGTTGGCCGTGCCAGCGTCGGATTAGCGCGCCAGCACCTTGCGGATGGTTTCCGCCAATTCCGCCGCGACGAATTTGGCCACGTAGCCATCCGCACCGACACCCTTGACGTGGTCTTCGTTGGTCGAGCCTGTCAGGGACGAGTGGATCACCACGGGAATGGTGGCGAAGCGGCCATCGTTCTTGATGTTGCGCGTCAAGGTAAAGCCATCCATTTCCGGCATTTCCAGGTCGGTCAGCACGAGCGCGACCTTGTCTTTCGCCGTCTTGCCTTCGGTCGCCGCCTGGGCCGAGATGGCTTGCAGGCGCTCCCATGCTTCCTTGCCCGTCTTGGTCATGATGAAGGGCACGCCCATCGCTTCCAGGCCCTTCTCGATCAGCGAACGGGCCAGCGAGGAATCGTCGGCCGCCAGGATCACGGCGCCCGCCGGCAAGCGCACTTGCGGGCCGATACTGTTTTCGTCCACATCCGGGTCGCCCGACGGCAGCACGTTGCGCAGGATCTGCTCGACGTCCAGCACTTGCGCCAGGCGTGTCTTGTCCGTGTCGCCATCGAGGCGCGCGATACTGGTAACCAGGCCGCCGCCCACGCTCGATTCGGCCGACAGCACCTGATTCCATTCCAGGCGCACGATTTCATCGACTTCTTCCACGGCAAACGCCTGCGTCGAGCGGGCGAATTCCGTCACCATCAGGATCTTCAAACCATTGCTCTTGCAGCCGACCGCCATCGGCAAGTCGATCACGGGCACGATCTGCCCGCGAATATTAACCACGCCCAGCATGTGCGGATGCGAACCGGCCACTGCGGTAATGGCCGGCATTTCCATGATTTCACGTACTTTGAACACGTTGATGCCGAATAGTTCGCGGCTGGTCGAGTGATCGCTGGTGCCCAGCTTGAACAGGAACAGTTCGAATTTGTTATTGCCTGTCAGGCTGGTGCGTTCATCGACATCTTGCTGCATTGAATTCATTGTGTCCCCTTGAGCCGTCTTGTAAAGTTAAGCTGTCTGCCCGCGATGCGGACAGAGCTGACTGCAGGCCGCATGGACGTCGGGAGGCGGGTTCGGGGCATGGCCGGCGCTAACGGTGCAGTGGTGAATCGGGCAACGTCGTACTACCAATAGTTGCTATCGATTCCAGTCTGAATTATACGGTTTTTTACTTTCCTCAAAGCTACTTTTAGCCGCCAAGCGCCATCCTGGCAGCATTTCTTGACGTGCCTGTTGCTACAGCGCAAATCGTAATGGCATGGCTGGAAAATTTCCCCGGTAACCATGGTTGCTTTGCAAAGCACGCGCCGCGCGCCCGCGCGGGCGAAAGGCATATAATGAGCACGCAGGCGCGCCAGGCCACGGCACATGGCAAAAGCCCCACGCAAGCGGCACGAATGTAGTAAAATTTCTTGCAATTGCCACTTCTACGTAGTAAATTTACACCACGATAGAGTAGCGACAGACTGGCACTTCCGGTCGGCCCCTCCCCGCTCCGGCTCTTTTACTTTTGCGACGACACTCACTTATGGCTCTTACCGATTTTGACCTGGTCCTGTTTGGCGGCAGCGGCGATTTAGCAATGCGCAAATTGTTGCCTGCCATGTATGCGCGCGACGTCGCGAACGACTTGCCGCCGACGGCGCGCATCATCTGCGTGGGCCGCCAGGACAGCGGCCAGGATGCCTTCCTGAAAATGGTGGAAAGCAACGCGCGCCCGCACATCAAGGCCAGCACCCTGAACGCGGCCACCTGGACCCGCTTCTGCGCGCGCATCGTGTACGTGTCGCTCAACGCCAGCGACGCCAAGACCTATGCCCCGCTGGTCGAAGCGCTGCGCGACGGCGCCGACCTGACGCGCGTCTACTACCTGGCGACGCCGCCGCACCTGTTCGCCCTGATCTGCGACAACCTGGAAGAAAATGGCCTGGTCACGCCGAACTCGCGCGTGGTACTGGAAAAACCGCTGGGCCGCGACCTGGCCAGCGCCAAGCAGATCAACGCCGAAGTGGGCAAAGTGTTCCAGGAATCGCAGATCTACCGTATCGACCATTACCTGGGCAAGGAAACCGTGCAGAACTTGCTGGCACTGCGCTTCGGCAACGTGCTGTTCGAGCCGCTGTGGCGCCGTGAATGGATTTCCGACGTGCAGATCACCATCGCCGAAAAGCTGGGCGTGGGCAACCGCATGGGTTACTACGACACCTCGGGCGCGCTGCGCGACATGCTGCAAAACCATCTGCTGCAACTGCTGTGCATTGTCGCCATGGAACCACCGACCTCGATCGCGCCCGATGCCGTGCGCGATGAGAAGCTGCAAGTGCTGCGCTCGCTGAAAAAATTCACGCCCACCACCCTGGCGCAAAACATCGTGCGCGGCCAGTACCGTGCCGGCCATGTGGACGGCGCCACCGTGCCAAGCTACCGCGACGAGCCGGACGCGCCCGAACATTCGCGCACCGAAACCTTTGTCGCACTGAAGGCGGAAATCGACACCTGGCGCTGGGCCGGCGTGCCGTTCTACCTGCGCACCGGTAAACGCATGGCCGACAGCCTGGCCGAGATCGTCGTGCGCTTCAAGCAGATCCCGCACTCGATCTTCAACCAGCCGACGTCCAGCTTCCAGCCGAACTGCCTGGTGATCCGCCTGCAGCCCGACGAAGGCTTGCGCATGAATTTGATGGCGAAAACCCCGGGCGACGGCATGCGCCTGAAACCGGCGGAACTGGAACTCGATTTCCGCGAATCGTTCAAGACCCCGCGCATGGACGCCTACGAGCGATTGCTGCTGGACGTCTTGCGCGGCCAGCTGACCCTGTTCATGCGCGGCGACGAACTGGAAGCGGCATGGGAATGGGTCGAGCCGATTCTCGACAACTGGGAACAGAACGACAGCGCGCCGATTCCGTACACGGCAGGCACCTGGGGCCCGGCCGCGGCCAGCGCCCTGATCGGCCGCGACGGATTGCAGTGGCGTGAAGAAGCGCTCCCTGAAGACTAAGAATGGAGCGCAAGGAGCCTGGCCTTGCAAGGCCAGGCCGTGAAGCAGGCGCAGAGCGGTGCTCCGCGAAATACCTGCTTCACCGCTGCCAGAAGACTAGTTTGAGAACGCAAGGAGACTGGCCTTGCAAGGCCAGGCCGTGACGCAGGCGCGGAGCGGTGCTCCGCGAATTGCCTGCTTCACCGCTGCCAGAAGACTAGTTTGAGAACGCAAGGAGCCTGGCCTTGCAAGGCCAGGCCGTGACGCAGGCGGAGCGGTGCTCTGCGAAATACCTGCTTCACCGTTGCCGGAAGACTGAAGCCGTTCAGATTCGACTGAAGCCCAAACGGCGAAAATACTGGGGTCGGACCCTGAGGGTCCGACCCCGGAATTTGCTGTTGGGGTGAAAAGGACGCGCACTTAAACAGAAGACTAATCAATGCTACTTGACTCCATCCGCACCCAGCTCGATTCGCTCTCCAAGTCGGAGAAAAAGGTCGCGCTGGCCGTGCTTGACCAGCCTAACCAGACGGTTAGCCAGAACATCACGGCGCTGGCGAAAAGCGCGCAGGTGTCGGAACCGACCGTGGTGCGCTTTTGCCGCACCCTCGGCTATGACGGCTGGCATGAATTCAAGCTGAAACTGGCGCAGGGCCTGGCCCTGGCCATGCCGGGCGCGAACGAGCAGCCGGCGCAGGACGACCTGGCGGCCGACCTGGTAAATAAAATCTGCAGCCGCTCGATCAATACCCTGCTCGACCTGCGCAACAACCTGAACCCGGAAGCGATCCAGCGCGCGCTCGACATCCTGTCGCGCGCCAGCAAGATCGAATTCTATGGCCAGGGCACGTCCGGCATCGTGGCGGCCGACGCGCAGCACAAGTTCTTCCGCTCGGGCGTGCCGACGGTGGCCTACAGCGACCCGAACATCCACAGCATCGCCGCCGCCCTGCTGCGCGGTGGCGACTGCCTGGTGGCCATCTCGCAGCGCGGCAACAGCCCCGCCCTGGTCCGCTCCGTGAAACTGGCGCGCCGCGGCGGCGCCGACGTCGTCGTGCTGGCCCCATCGGGCACGCCGCTGGCCGACCTGGCCACTGTATTGATTCCCATCGACCTGGTCTTCAACACCGACCCCTACACACCGATTTCCGCGCGCCTGGCCTACCTGGTGGTGATCGACGTGCTGGCAGTCGGCCTGGCCCTGCAACGGGGACCTGAATTCCGCAAGAAAATGCAGAATGCGCAGAAAGCGCTGCAGGAATTCGACATGCAGTTTGATTCTTTTATTGGATAGGCAACAAAAATCCGGGGTCAGACCCGCCGGGTCTGACCCCAGCTCTCAATTTTTGGGTTCCTGCCACTGTATTTCTTCCGCACCAAAAGGACTGAACCGCGCCCCGGATTATGTACAATAGCCCGGCAAGCCCATTCACTCTTTCCCGTGCAGCCATGAACCAACTCGAACAACTGAAGCAATTTACTACCGTGGTGGCCGACACCGGCGACTTCCAATCGATCCAGGCCTACACGCCGCGCGATGCGACGACGAATCCGTCGCTGATCCTGAAGGCTGTGCAGAAGGATGAATACAAGCCGCTGCTGGAAAAGGCCGTGCGCGACCATCCGAACGCCTCCACCGCCGAGATCATCGACCGCCTGCTGATCGCCTTTGGCGTGGAAATTCTGCAGACCATTCCAGGCCGCGTGTCCACCGAAGTCGATGCGCGCCTGTCGTTCGACACGCAAGCGACCGTCGCCAAGGGCCGCGACCTGATCGCCCTGTATTCGAATGCCGGCATCGCCCGCGAGCGCGTGCTGATCAAGATCGCCTCCACCTGGGAAGGCATCCGCGCCGCGCAGATCCTGGAAAAGGAAGGCATCCGCTGCAACATGACCCTGCTGTTCTCGCTGGCCCAGGCCATCGCCTGCGCCGAAGCGGGCGCGCAGCTGATCTCGCCATTCGTCGGCCGCATCTACGACTGGTACAAGAAATCGACGGGCATCGACTACGTCGGCGCGGAAGATCCGGGCGTGCAGTCCGTCAAGCGCATCTACAACTACTACCGCAAGTTCGGCTACAAGACTGAAGTGATGGGCGCGAGCTTCCGCAACACCTCGCAAATCCTCGAACTGGCCGGCTGCGACCTGCTGACCATCAGCCCCGACCTGCTGCAAAAGCTGGCCGACAGCGATGCGCCGGTGGAGCGCAAGCTGAGCGCCGAAGCGGCACCGTCCGCCAACATCGTGCAAATGTCGCTGAATGAAGAAGCCTTCCGCTTCATGATGAACGAAGATGCGATGGCGACGGAAAAACTGGCTGAAGGCATCCGCGCCTTCTGCGTCGATTCCGGCAAGCTGAAACAGATGATCGCGGCGCTGCGTTAATTCCCGCCTGCGTCAGAAAAAAAGCGGCGTCCGTGCAGTGCACGGCGCCGCTTTTTTTTAGCCGTCCTCCTTCGCCTCACGACGACTGGCGGCAGCATTGCCGGCTGCAGGACGTTGTGACCGGAAGCGCCACCGTGCCGCGGCACAGTGAACCTTGCCGGCCGCACGTCACGACGCGCGGCAGGCGCCGCCAGGCGTCATCAGGAACAGCGGAAGGTCGCCACACCCTGGTAGTTGGCGCCGTTGGCCAATTGCACCTTGTAGGCAGTCAGCAGCAGGTAGCGGCCAGTACCGCCGTCGCCCAGCATCAGCTGCGCACCCGTACCACTCGACAGATAGCCGCCGGTGATGCTGCTGGACGCCGGCGAAATGATGGTCGTGGAAGCCGTTACCTTGCCCGTGCTGCCGCCGGCGCTGGCGTCGATGGCCATCACGACCTTGGCGCCGGAACCATCGAAGGCGATGCTGGCGTTGCCGCTGGACGTACCGAAGTTGGCGCTCGACGGGACACTGGCGCCGCCCGTGTAGCTTGGCGCCGTGAACGTGCCCGCGTCGCAGGTGAACGTGCCGGTCGCTGGCAGTGCGGCGAGCAGGTTATAGGCGACGTAATGTGCACTGGCATTGTTGCCGCTCAACGTCGTGGCACTGGTACTGCTGCTGAACGCGCCCTTGAACCAGCGTCCCTGCGCGAAAGTCGCGTCGCCGCTGATTTCCCGCGTCACGGACGGGTTGCCCGTCAGGATGATGCTGCCGATGGTGCTCAAGGCGCCGGAGGTATCCTGTACCAGCGGACTGGCCTTGCCATTGCTCTGCAAGCCGATCGACGTAAACACGAAGCGGCTGTTGTCGCCATTCGCGAAACGGGCACTGACGGAACCCGTGTTGTCGCCGGCCGCTGGCGTGACGGGGACCACCGGCGGCGCGACGGGCACCACGGGCACCACGGGCACCACGGGCGGGTTCACGGCAACTGCCGGATCCGATGGGGAAGACGAGCCGCCACCGCCGCAGGCAACGAGGGA
The DNA here is from genome assembly GCF_002878455.1 of Janthinobacterium sp. AD80. Classification (GTDB taxonomy): domain Bacteria; phylum Pseudomonadota; class Gammaproteobacteria; order Burkholderiales; family Burkholderiaceae_D; genus Janthinobacterium. Next base: position 2,994 of record NZ_NRDQ01000152.1, on the reverse strand, counting down.
GCCGGCGATGAGGGTGAAAACAAAAGCGTGATTCAATTGCATACTATTCCAATAATAAAGACGTGATGCGTCCTTGGCACATGCCAAAAACTTAACGCGAAGCATTATGCAATATTTCTTACAAGAATGCTTGCTCAAAAGAAAATTACTAATACCAACAATGTGACTATAGCGCGCACATCGGTACCGTGGCGCCGCGCTGAAGGTAGAATACAAAGCTACAGTCCGCTTTTCGCTCGCCAATTTCAATTCCATGCAATCACCGATCACCATCCGCCTGGGCCGCCGCGCCCGCGCCCGCATCGCCGAATACGGCGTGCGCGCCAGCGACATCGCCATCGTCCCCGCCGCTGCGGGCGGGCCGAAAGGACTGATCCTGCACCAGCTCGACTGCTGGCTGTTCGGCGATTTCCTGGCCAGGGCGGCACGGCCGCGCCACTTCATCGGCGCCTCGATCGGCGCATGGCGCATGGCTGCCGCCGTGTTTTCCGACCCGGTGGCCGCGCAGCGCCGCCTGGTGCGCGAATACGTGGGCCAGCGCTATCCGGACAAGCCCGATGCCGCGCACGTCAGCCGCACCTGCCGCGCCCTGCTCGACGCCGTGCTCGATGGCCAGGATGCACAGCTGCTGCGGCACAGCCAGCACAGCCTGGGCGTGCTGGCCGTGCGCGGCATCGGCGCGCTGGCGCAGCCGGGCAAATGGCGCGACCGGCGCGGTTTCCTGCTGGCGGCGGCCAACAATGCCGTGGCCCGCGCGCGCCTTGCCGCCTCGCTCGAACGCGTGGTATTCCATGCGGGCGCCGATGGCGCCAGCTGGCTGCGCTCGCGCTTCGACGCCTTCCATGCGCACTTCGTGCCGCTGGCGCAGGACAACCTGCGCGACGCCCTGCTCGCTTCCGGCTCCATCCCGCTGGTGCTCGACGCGGTGCGGGACATCGCCGGCGCGCCGCCCGGGCGCTACTGGGACGGCGGCCTGGTCGACTACCATCTGCACCTGCCGTACCAGCGCGAACCGGACCTGGTGCTGTACCCGCATTTCGCCGACCACATCGTGCCAGGCTGGCTGGACAAGAGCATGCCGTGGCGCCGCGCGCGCGGCGGCGACAGCGCGCTCGACAACATGATCCTCGTCTCGCCGTCGCCCGCCTTCATCGCCAGCCTGCCGAATGGCAAACTGCCGGACCGGCGCGACTTTCCCCATTACGGCCAGGACCATGCGGGGCGCATGCGCGACTGGCGCCGCGCCATCGCCGAAAGCGAGCGCATGGCGGCCGCCTTCGCCCGCTGGGCCGAGCATCCCGACCTGCGCCAGGCGGGCGATCTGTAGCACGGGCGAGACTGCAACAGGCGCAAAAACAAGCGCGCTTTTCCCTCGCCTATTGGTCACTTATCAGTGCATACTATGTCGCACAGGCAATTTAAATCCCTTTGCGACAGGAGTTCCGACCATGCACGCCCTCTCCCACCTTCGTATCGGCACGCGCCTGGCAGCGGGTTTCGCGCTGGTGCTGCTGCTCTCCGTGATTTCCACCTCGTACGCGCTGTACAGCGCGCATGTCAATGCCGAGGCGACCCGGCAAATGATGGAAAAACCGCTGGCCAAGGAACGACTGGTGTCGGACTGGTACGTGCTGATTTATTCGGCCATCGCGCGCACCTCGATGATCGCCAAGAGCACCGATGAAACCCTGTCGAACGTCTTTGCCGAAACCATCGCCGACAGTACGAAACAGGGCAGCGAACTGCTGAAGAAAATCGAAACCCTGCTCGACAGCGATGAAGAAAAAGCCATCTTCAAATCGTCCGTTGCCGAGCGCGTCAAATACCAGGATGCCAAGACCGTCGTCATGAATGCGCGCAAGGCGGGCAACGCGGCGCAGGCGGAAAGCGCCTACCGCGACAGCTTCGCGCCGGCCGCCACCAGTTACCAGAACAACGTCAAGGCCCTGCTGGCGCAGCAGCGCAAGGCCATCGACGCCACGGCGCAGGCCATCGAGGCGGCCAATCAACGCAGCTTCACCCTGCTGCTGACCCTGTGCGCGCTGCTAGTGGCGCTGGGCAGCGTCTGCGCCTGGCTGATCACGCGCTCGATCACCGTGCCGCTGCAGGCGGCCGTGAAGGTGGCCGAAACGGTGGCCGACGGCGACTTGCGCACGCATTTCGGCCCGGCCGCCAGCGATGAAATCGGCGACCTGATGCGCGCCCTGCACGGCATGAACGAGGCGCTGCGCAAGGTGGTGTCGGAAGTGCAGACGGGCACCAACGCGATCGCCACGGCGTCCGGCGAAATCGCCGCCGGCAACCAGGATCTGTCGGCGCGCACGGAGCAGCAGGCCAGTTCGCTGGAAGAGACGGCATCGTCGATGGAAGAACTGACCAGCACCGTGAAACAGAATGCGGACAATGCGCGCCAGGCCAACCAGATGGCGGTGGCCGCGTCGGGCGTGGCCGAACGGGGCGGCAGCATCGTCAGCGAGGTGGTCGACACCATGGGCGCCATCGACACGGCATCGACGAAGATCGTCGACATCATCGGCGTCATCGACGGCATCGCCTTCCAGACGAATATCCTGGCCCTGAACGCGGCCGTCGAGGCGGCGCGCGCCGGCGAGCAGGGACGCGGCTTTGCCGTCGTCGCCACGGAAGTGCGCAATTTGGCGCAGCGTTCGGCCGCGGCGGCACGTGAAATCAAGGCCCTGATCGGCGACTCGGTGGAACAGGTCAACAACGGCACGCGGCTGGTGCGGCAGGCCGGCAGCACCATGGGCGAAGTGGTCGACAGCGTGCGCCGCGTCACCGACATCATGGCCGAGATCACGGCCGCCAGCGCCGAGCAAAGCATGGGCATCGACCAGGTCAACCAGGCGATTGCGCAGATGGACCAGGTGACGCAGCAGAACGCGGCCCTGGTGGAGGAAGCGGCGGCTGCCGCCGAAAGCATGCAGGACCAGGCCGCGCGCCTGGCGCAGGTGGCGGCCGGCTTCCAGCTCGAAC
>NZ_NRDQ01000151.1 GCF_002878455.1 Janthinobacterium sp. AD80 | reverse complement strand
CCGGCAACAGCCAGCAGCGCCGCGCCCGCATGCGGCGGCAGGCTGGCCTGCGTCTGCAGCCACGCGGCGCCGGCGGCAAAACCGAGGATCAGGGTGCGCATGGAAGCGTGATGGTCGCCAGGTGCGAAGATAGGCATCAGACTATAGAGCCGGCGCCGGCGCTCAGGCGGCTTTCCGGCCCTTCATCTGATCCAGCGCAACAGGGGCTGGGCTGGCGCCTGGAATATCAGCGCCCGGCGCCCTGGCGTATTGCATGCCTGGCGCATCGTCCGGGCGCCTGGCAAAGCCGTTTTTCAGATAGAAGCCGGCTTTTCCCGTCGCGCAAAAGAGGTCGGTATCCTTGATACCCGATAAATGGCACTGTTCAACAAGCAGCGTCAATAGCTGTTCTCCGAGGCGGCGCTGCTGGTATTCGGATCCACGATCATTTCTGTAATGAATGCATGTAGTTTCCCATCTGAAATTGCGCGCGCAAACGCCACAAGCCTGTCGCCATCATGGGCCGACACCGAGGCCCACGAACCGCGTAGCGCATCGGCGTAAAACCCCACATCGCGTTCAATCGGGCCCCAATTCGTCGTGTCGTAAAGGTTCTTGAACGATAGGGCGGCAGGTGCTTCCAAAGAGAAAATAATTTTCATATGGCAAGATTCGACGGGCAAATGGAAAACCCCATGTTGAACGTTCTTTGCGCCTCGGGGAAAATTTACTTGCTACATGATCAATTTTAGCGCGTAACGCGGCGCCGGCATGGCAGCGGCTGGGGCCTGCGCCTGGTGCGCGCGCGGGCCGGCTAGGCAATGGCTTGCCGAACACCGCCCGCCCCCATCGACGGTATAATCGGCCTCGCTTACTTCAACACGCAGGCACGACATGACTTCCTCCGCACTTCCTCCCGACGCTTCCAGCGATTTTTCCGACGCCACCGAAGACAATAACGACGCCACCCTGGTCGCGGAACTGGGGGAACTGGCCGAACATGTCCGCCTGGTGAAGATGGAAGGCCGGGTCTTCGTGCGCTTTTCCGGCGTCGTCAAGGCCGGCCACCTGGTGGTGCCGTATGCGCTGGTGCCCGCGCAGGGCGTTCTGGCGCGGCCGGCCAAGTGGCGCAAGATGGACCGCGAAACCAAGCTGGCCCTGATACGCGAGCGGGCCAGCGTGGCCGTCTTCGACGAACTGCGCCAGCACGTGATGGATTTCGTCGCCGATATTGCCGGCCTGAGCGAAGACGTGGACACGGACCCGATGGTCTTCCTGCACACCCTGGGCGACATGCAGACGTCCGAGCCTGCCGGCATGGTATTTGACCGCATCCGCCAGCGCTTCAACCACGCCATCGAACGCCAGCAGGAAGAACAGCATGCTGCGCGCACGCGCCAGAGCATCAACCTGGCCGAGTATCCGGCCTCGTTCGAGATGGCGCGCCGCCTGCCGCGCCGCTTCATCGCCCTGCTGGGCCCTACCAATTCCGGCAAGACGCACCGCGCCATGGAAGCGCTGGTCAAGGCAAAAAGCGGCATCTACCTGGCGCCCCTGCGCCTGCTGGCCCTGGAAAACTACGAGCGCCTGCAGGAAGCCGCGCCGCACGGCAAGCCGCTGGCCGTCAGCCTGATCACGGGCGAGGAGCGCCGCGTCGTCGACGGTGCCACGCATATCGCCAGCACGGTGGAAATGCTGGACACGAAAACCGTCGTCGAAGTGGCCGTCATCGATGAAATCCAGATGCTGGCCGACCCGGACCGGGGCGCCGCGTGGACGGCCGCCGTCTGCGGCGCCCCGGCCCACACGGTGTACCTGGTGGGGGCGCCGGAAGCGCGGCGCGCCATCGAGGCGCTGGCCGATCGCCTGGAATGCCCGCTGGAAGTGCATGTCCTGAAGCGCATGGCGCCGCTGTCGATGGAGCCGACGGCCGTGCGCAAGGTGCGCAACCTGCGCCGCGGCGACGCCGTCATCGCCTTTTCGCGCCGCGAAGTGCTGATGTGGCGCGACATGATCACGGAAACGGGGCTGTCGGTGGCGACCGTGTACGGCAACCTGTCGCCTGAAGTGCGGCGCGCGCAGGCGCAGCGCTTCCGCGACGGCACGGCCGATATCGTCGTCGGCACCGATGCCCTGGCAATGGGACTGAACATGCCGATCGCGCGCATCGTCATGACCACCAGCGTCAAATACAACGGCCGCGAAGAGGAAGAGATTTCCGCCGCGCTGGCACGCCAGATCGCCGGACGCGCGGGCCGCTACGGTGTGCATGAAGAGGGTCTGGTGGCCGGCTACGACAACGAGACGCATGAAGTGATGCGCGCGCTGCTGAAGGAAAAGCTGCATCCGCTCAATACCAGCGGCTTCGCCGTGGCGCCCTCGCTGGAGCATTTGCACCGCATTTCCGCCGTCACGGGCGAGCTGTCGCTATCAAAACTGCTGCGCCGCTTCATCCACAACATCGACGTGCCCGATGGTTTCTTCTTCCCGCGCATCACGGAAGACCAGAAAGAGCGCGCCCTGTGGCTCGATACCCTGCCCCTGTCCGTGGCCGATAAATTTACCCTGTCGCTGGTGCCGATCTCCAGCAAAGTGCCTTCCCTGCAGACGGCGTGGGAGCACTGGTCGAAGAACCTGTCGCAGGGAAAAGTGAGCACGCTGCGCCAGCACGCGTATGGCGGCGGCACGCAGAATCTGCAGCAGGTGGAAGACACGTGCCGCTACTATTCGGCGTATGCGTGGCTCAGCTACCGCCTGCCCGAGTTCTTCCCCGATATCGACGTGGCGCAAAACCTGTCGCGCGATGCGTCGGAGCGGGTCGACTCCATCCTGCGCGCGCACAATGCCGCGTCGCGCGGGCGTTCAGGGAAAAAATTTAAATAGCCTGGATCTTCACGACACCTGATAAACCGCAGCGAGCGGCAGTGATTTGTGGCCAAGAAGCGCAAGGCGCAGCAGGTTTGATCAGGTGTACTAGCGCAGTTCCCAGAACCAGACCTCCGCGCACGTCCAGTAGCACTCGGAGCCGCAGACCTTCACCCCGGCCGACGGCAGCAGGATGTCGATATGCCCGCCGGCGCCGCCCAGGTAGCCCGGGATGCGGAAGAATGCCACGAGGCCCTTGCGCTGGCCGATGCCGTCTATCGCCGCATCGCGTGCGAATTTCTCGGGCGGGCCGAACATCGACGGGCTGGCCAGCATGTGCGCCAGCTTGGCCTGGCCCGGCTCGATCAGCGCGCCCTTGAACGGTCCCTTGCGGATCGCCATGCGCCCTTTCAGCTTGATGCCTGCCTTGATCAGCGCCAGGCTGACGCGGATGGCGCAGGTGTTGGCAAAGCTGTCCTTGCCGATCAAGTCTTCCCAGCCGATTTCGCCGAACAGGGCAGCCTGGTCAACGGCGGCCACGCTGGCATAATTTTCACGCAGCTTGATGAATGCAGGTTTCACGTCAGCCTCCCATCGGTGGTGGAGTGGTACAGGGAAAACGCCGCGCCAGGATGGCAACGATCAGGGTGGACGCATCGCGCTGGCGCGCTCCCGGCGGCAGTTTTTTCAGTTCAGCGACAATGTGCGCATCGATTTCCAGTGTTTTCAGGCGGCCCGCATCGCACCATTGCCGGCCCTGCGCCGCATCGGCCACGCCAGCCAGGTAGCCTTTGGCGTAGCGCTGGCCGAGCAGGAAAGCGGGATCGGCCATCTCTCCCCTGGACGGCCCTTCCTGGTAATAGGCAATCAGCTGCTCCGCGTTCAGGCGCGGCGCGGGCGGGTAGGCGGCACCCTGCCCGCGCGCGTTGGGCAGGCACAGGCTCAATAGAATCAGAAGGAAGGCGACAGGCATGGCCAGCCATGGTCAGTGGGACGGTCTGGCCGATTGTAGAACGATGCGCCAGCCCCGCACTGAGCGAGGTCAAGCGTAGGTCGGATACGTCGGGTAGGTCGGATTAGCGCGTCCGAAGGGCGCGCGTCATCCGACGATATTGTTGGCGCAACGGTATTGTCAGGTTACGGCCCTTGGCCTAAGCCGACCTACGGCACTGAACCAGGTCAGGCATCATCCGACGACTTTTTTGGCGCCACGGTGTTGTCGGGTTACGGCCTTTGGCCTGAGCCGACCTACGGCGCTGAACGATATCAAGCGTGGGTCGGATACGTCGGGTAGGTCGGATTAGCGCGTCCGAAGGGCGCGCGTAATCCGACGACATTGTTGGCGCCACCGGTGTTGGCGGCTTACGGCTTTTGGCCTGAGCCGGCCTACTGCTGAAAATGCAGCTTGAGCACCAGCCCATTATGGTCGTCGGCCAGGTAGATGTCGCCATCCTGGCCCAGTTTCACGTCGACGGGGGCGCCGCGCCCCTGCTTGCCCTTGCGCTCCCAGTTGCTGATCAGCTCGACGGACTTGCCCAGCGGGGCGCCGGCCTTGTCGGGCAGCAGCGCCACCAGGCGGTGGCCGTTGCCGCGGTAGCCGTGGTAGCCGATGATGAGGCTATTCCTGTACTGTTCCGGGAAGCGGCTGGCCGTGTAGAAGGTCATGCCCAGCGGCGCGGCGTGGCCGGGCAGCAGGCGCTGCGGCGCCACGTACTTGGCGGCGCAAGCCGTCTTCGGATATTCGGGACTGGCGACATTGTCGTCGTAGCAGTACGGCCAGCCGTAGTGCTGGTCGGCCTTGATCAGATTAAGTTCTTCGTGCGGCAGGTTTTCATCGCTTTTGAGCTGCGGCATGGCCGCCTGGATGGCGTCGCGCGCGTTTTCCGCCTGCCATAACTGGCCCGTCGAAGGATGGAAGGCCAGCGCCATCGAATTGCGCAAGCCGCGCGCGTGCGTGCGCCAGCTCGTCACCGTGCCGGCCGGCCAGGCCATCTTGTATTCGCGGATGGCGCCCAGCGCTTCCGGGCCTTCCGCCGAGGCGCACGGCTTGGCGGGATCCGGGGCCTTGCCATCGCTCTCGCAATGGTCGGTGCTGGATCCCACGTTCACATACAGATCGCCCTTGGGACTGAAACGCATGGTGGTCAGCAAGTGCAGGCCCAGTCCTGGCAAGGGCGGCGTCTTGGCCGTGCCGCCGATGATGTCGGTGGTGGCGCGGGCAGAGTCGCGCAAGTCGAAGCGGAAGATGCGCCCTACTTCGCCCACATAGACCATGCCGTCCGGCCCCTGCACGATGCCATTCGGGCGATCGAGCTTGTCGAGCAGCAGCTTGCGCTCATAGCCGGTGCCGGCCGCCTTGCGCTGCAACAGCCATAATTTGCCCTGTTTCGGCGTCCAGCCAGCCATGTCCGTGACGAGGATGTCGCCATTCGTCAGCGGCAGCACGCCACGCGGGAACTTCAGGCCATCGGCCAGCACGGCCACGCAAAAGCCGGGCGGCGTGGCAACGTCGAGGCGCGGCATGCCGTCGCACTGGGCGCTTTGCGTCGCCATGGCGGGAGCAAACGCGCCGGACAGGCAGGCGGCCAGCGCGCCGGTGATCATCTTGTTGTTCATCGTGGTCTCATTCCATCAAAGGTAAGCGGGGCAGCACGGCGCGCGCGTTGGCGCTGGTGGCGGCCGCCACATCGGCCAGTGCCAGGCCGCGCAAGTCGGCCAGCACGGCGCCGATGCGCGGCAATTCTTCGGGGCTGTTGCGGCCAGGGTGTATCCAGGCGGGAGAAATATCGGGCGCATCCGTCTCGAGCACGATGGCGGCCAAAGGCAGGTCGCTGGCCATGCGGCGTATTTGTAAGGCGCGCGTAAACGTCATGGCGCCGCCAAAACCCAGCTTGAAACCCAGTTCGATATAGCCCTGTGCCTGCTGGAAGCTGCCATTAAAAGCATGCGCGATGCCGCCGTTCGGGCGGATCTGGCGCGCGTGCTTGAGGACGATATCCTGCGAGCGGCGCACGTGCGTCAGCACGGGCAGGTCGAAGTCGCGCGCCATCTTCAGCTGCTCGCGCAAAAAATGCTCCTGCTTGGCGCGCATGGCCGGTTCGCACAGCATGGGAATGAAGAAATCGAGGCCGATCTCGCCGATGGCGACAAAGCGCGGGTCGGCCATGGCCAGCGCCACGGCCTCGCGCAGCGCCAATAAATCGTCTTCCGTTGCCTGCGGCACGTAGATCGGGTGGATGCCCAGCGCATAGCAGGCGTTGGGCGCCGCTGCCGCCAGATCGCGCACGATAGTGAAATTGGCCCGTTCGACGGCGGGGATGACGATCATGCCCACGCCCTGCGCGCCGGCGCGCGTCGCCACCTGCAGCGATTCGCTGCCGAATTCATGCGCGTCGAGGTGACAATGCGTATCGATCCACAGCATGGCGGCTCCTTAGTATTGCTCAGTATTGATAAGGCTGCAGCCCTTCATCCGTCAGGCGCAGCACGCGGTCGCAGCGCTTGGCCAGTTCGATATCGTGCGTGACAATGACGAAGGCCGTGCCCAGGGTGCGCGACAGTTCCAGCATCAGGTCGAAAATCTGTTCGGCCGTGGCGTGATCGAGGTTGCCCGTCGGTTCATCGGCCAGCACGCAGGCCGGCTGCGTGACGAGGGCGCGGGCCAGGGCCACGCGCTGGCGCTCGCCGCCCGACAGTTCGCCCGGCGTGTGCGACACGCGCTTGGCCAGGTTCACGCGCGTGAGGATCTGCTGCGCCAGGTCAGTGGCCGGGGTGCGCTTCATGCGGCGTATCATCAACGGCATGGCGACGTTGTCCAGCGCGGAGAACTCGGGCAGCAGGTGGTGGAACTGGTAGACAAAACCCAGCGAAGCGTTGCGCAGGTCGCCGCGCGCCTTTTCACTGAGGGTGGCGAAATCCTTGCCCAGCAAGCTCACCTTGCCGCTGGTGGGCGTATCGAGGCCGCCCAGCAGATGCAGCAGGGTCGATTTGCCCGAGCCGGAAGCGCCGACGATGGCGACGCGCTCGCCGCGGTGGATGTCGATATCGATGCCGGCCAGCACCTGCACCTTGTAGCTGCCCTGCGTGAAAGTCTTGCCCAGGCCACGGCAGGAAAGGACGGCGGAATCAGCGGAGGCGCCGTTGACGGCGGGTTTGTTCAGATCGGTCATGGTCGTATTCAGTGGATTATTCATAGCGCAGGGCTTCCGCGGGTTTCACGCGCGCGGCCCACCAGCTCGGGTACAGGGTCGCCAGAAAGGCGAGGATCACGGCCAGCACGCCGATCTTGGTGACGTCGGGCCAGCGCAGGTCGGACGGCACGGTGCTGATGAAATAAATGTCCTTGGAGAGGAACTGCACGCCCAGCAGGTGCTCGATGAAGGGCACGATGACGTCGATGTTCATGGCCACCAGCACGCCGCCGCCCACGCCCAGGATGGTGCCCAGGATGCCCACCAGCGCGCCCTGGATCATGAAAATCTTCATGATGGAGCCGGGCGAGGCGCCCAGGGTGCGCAAAATTGCGATATCGGCCTGCTTGTCCGTGACCGTCATCACCAGGGTGGAAACCAGGTTGAACGCGGCGACGGCGATGATCAGGGTCAGGATGATGAACATCATGCGCTTTTCCGTCTGCACGGCGGCGAACCAGTTGGCGTTCAGCTTGGACCAGTCGCGCAGCCACAGGTCGCCCGGCATGGTTTTTTTCAGTTCCGCCGCCACTTGCGGCGCCTGGTTCATGTCAGCCAGGCGCAAACGCAGGCCGGAAGGGCCATCGATGCGCAGCAGGCGCTGGCCGTCTTCGATATTGATGAAGGCCAGGCCCGCGTCGAATTCATTGTGGCCGGCCTGGAAGATGCCGCTGACGGTAAAGCTGCGCATGCGCGGCAGCACGCCCGCTGGCGTGACCTGGCCCTGCGCCAGCATCAAGGTGACTTTTTCGCCCAGGTTGACGCGCAAGGCGCGCGCCAGCTCGATGCCCAGCACGATATTGAAGGTGCCCGGCTGCAGCGCCTTGAAGCTGCCCATGCGCGTCTGGCCGGCCACGTCGGACACATTCGGCTCTTCCTCGGGCAGCACGCCGCGCACGATGGCGGGGCGCAGCGCGTCGTCGCGCAGCAGCATGCCCTGCGTTTCCACAAACGGCGCGGCGCCTTTGACGGCAGGATTCTTGAAGGCCTGCGCCGCTTCGGCGCGCCAGTCGGGCATGCTGCCGCTGTTGTCGAACACCTCCACGTGGGCCAGCACGGACAGCATGCGGTCCGTCACTTCCTTCTGGAAGCCGTTCATCACGGACAGCACGACGATCAGCGCGGCCACGCCCAGGCCGATACCGGCCATGGAAATGAGCGAAATAAAAGAGATAAAACTGTTACGGCCACTGCGCTTGCCGGCCCGCGTGTAGCGCAGCCCGACCAGCCATTCGAAAGGAAGATTTTTTAACATGCTTGTGAAGTAATTGATTCTTGTGTAAGCGACATGCCGCTGTGCCGACCCAATGGCGAAGTACCGGGGTCGGACCCTGAGGGTCCGACCCCGGTTTCTGCCTCAGGGCTAATTATCTTATTCATACCGCAGCGCCTCGGCCGGTTTGACACGCGCGGCGCGCCAGCTCGGGTAGATGGTCGCCACCAGCGCCAGGCCAAAGGCGATCAGGCCGATCTGCGCCACGTCCAGCCAGTGCACGTCCGACGGCACGGCGCTGATCTGGTAGATTTCCTTGGAAATGAAGTGCAGGCCGAAGATGCCTTCAATGAAGGGCACGATGACGCCGACGTTCAGCGCCAGCAGCGTGCCGCCGATCACGCCCAGCGCACTGCCCAGCAAGCCTACCAGCGCGCCCTGGATCATGAAAATCTTCATGATGGAGAACGGCGAAGCACCCAGGGTGCGCAAAATGGCGATGTCGGCCTGTTTGTCCGTGACGGACATCACCAGGGTCGAAACCAGGTTGAACGCGGCCACGGCGATGATCATGCTGAGAATGATGAACATCATGTTCTTCTGGCTTTGCACCAGCGCATACCAGCTGGCACTGGCGCGCGACCAGTCGCGCATCCACAGCTGGCCCGGCATCGATGCCTTCAGTTCGCGCGACACTTGCGGCGCCTTGTTCATGTCGTGCAGGCGCAAACGCAGGCCGGACGGGCCATCGAGCTGCAGCAGCTGCTCGGCGTCCTGCATATTGACGAAGGCCAGGCTGCCATCGAGTTCATTGTGGCCCGCCTCGAAGATGCCGGCCACCTTGAGCGCGCGCATGCGCGGCATGACGATGCCGTTGGCCGGATCGCCCGCCTTCGGCTCGCGTTCCAGCATCAGGGTCACGTTCTGCCCGACTTTCACATCCAGCGCCTTGGCCAGGTCGATGCCCAGCACGATATGGTAGGAACCGGGGGTCAGCGCGCTGAAACTGCCCTGCTTCATCTGGCTTGCCACGCTCGACACGGTGGCTTCCTGCTGCGGCAGCACGCCGCGCACGACGGATGGACGCATGGTTTCGTCGTTGAGCAGCATGCCCTGGGTTTCCACGAACGGCGACACGGCCTTGACCTGCGGGTTGGCGTAGGCGGCGCGCTCCTGCGCCTGCCAGTTCGGCATCGAGCCGCTGGTATCGAACACCTCGACGTGGGCCAGCACCGACATCAAACGGTCAGTGACTTCCTTCTGGAAGCCGTTCATGACGGAGAGGACGACGATCAGGGCGGCCACGCCCAGGCCGATGCCGGCCACGGAAATGAGGGAAATGAAGGAAATGAAGCTATTGCGCCCGCTGCGTTTCCCGGCGCGCGTATAGCGCACGCCGACCTGCCACTCAAAAGGAAATTGTTTGATGATGCCCATGCGCTCCCGCGACAACGATGATATGCGAGCGCGCAGTGTGCCACACAATGGGCATTTCATGCATCAACTCTGCGTGATCCATGTGTGAAACCGCGCACGCCTGCCCTATTTTTCCTCCTGCGCCAGGCCAAACGCGGCCAGCAGCTGGCCCGCCAGCGCATAGTGCCGCATCTGCGCCAGGGTCAGACGGTGCTGCTGGTCGATGCGCCGCTGCTGTATCGTGAAATACGTGTCGCGCGTCTGGATGATCTGCTGCAGGTTGCGCCGCCCTGCCTCATACTGGATGGCGCCGCCGCGCACGACGAAGGCCATCTTCCTTTCCTGCTCTTCAAGCAAGGCCAGGGTGCGCTGCGCGTTGGCGATGCGCGGCAGCGTGCTGGCCAGGTCGGCGCGCGTGCCCTGCTCGGCGCGCGCCACGTCCGCCTCTGCCGCCTGGGC
>NZ_NRDQ01000150.1 GCF_002878455.1 Janthinobacterium sp. AD80 | reverse complement strand
CCTTTCTGGCGCTGTACCACGACGCCGTGCGGCGCCACGGCAGCATCGGCGAACCCGAAGCCGTCACGGCGCCCCTGCGCTTCCTGCTCGACCTGCTGCCGCCGGACAGCGCGACGGCCGGCTTGCGCGGCGCCATACAGGCGCTGGCCAGCCAGCTGCCGGGCTGACGCTCGTCAGTTGGCCGGCACCACGCCGTAATGGCGCGCATAGCGTTCATCGAGATTCGCCAGCGGCATCATCATGAACATGTCGGCGCTTTCGAAATCAGGATCCCAGGCCGGCTCGCCGCAAATCCACGCGCCCGAACGCAGGTAGCCCTTGATCAGCGGCGGCACTTGCGGCTTGTGCGCCGCTTCCACCTGGTGGATGGGAAATGGCAGGTGCGGCGTGACGCGGTATTCGCTGGGGGCCATGTGCTTCTCGGCCAGCGCCTGGTAGACGGCGACGGCGTTATGGCCGCCATCGGCCAGGCTGATGCTGGCGCAGCCGACCAGGTAGTCGCAGCGCTCGCGGCGCATGTATTCGGCCAGGCCTGACCACAGCAGCATGATCACGCTGCCGCCACGGTACTTCGGATGGATGCAGGCGCGGCCCGCTTCGACCATGCGTCCGCGCAGGTTGTTCAGGCGGCTCAGGTCGAATTCATTTTCCGAGTACAGGCGGCCGATCTTCGCCGCCTTGGCAGCGCTCAGCACGCGATAAGTGCCCACCACTTTCAGGGTATCGGCGTCGCGCACGATCAGGTGATCGCAATGCGCATCGAATTCATCGCTGTCGAGGCCATCGGCATTGGCCAGCGACGTCAGCCCCATGGTCTCGATAAACACCTTGTAACGCAGACGCTGCACTTCACGCAATTCCGCGGCCGTGGTGGCCTGGCTCAGCACCAGCTGCACTGGCCGGGCCTTGACGTCGTTTGATGCGATTATGTTTTGCATGGTTTCATCCCTGTGATCAAGACGACTCCAGCGTACTTGTCTAATATGTCAGGAAAATGACAGCCGAATGTCATTTCCATGACGCAAGTCAATGCCCTTGGGAGATCGTGCATAATTACCACACTCGCCCCGCCGGAAGACGCCATGAAAGATACAGATGCCGCCCGCATCAACCCCTACACCAAGCCTGCCGCCGGCTGGGATGCCTTGAAACACGTGGCCATCAGCCTGCGCCAGGAGCGTGTCGCGCCCGGCAAGCTGAAAGCGCTGCTGGCGCAGAACCAGCCGGACGGCTTCGACTGCCCCGGCTGCGCCTGGCCCGACCGCGACCATGGCTCCACCTTCGCCTTTTGCGAAAACGGCGCCAAGGCCGTCGCCGCCGAAGCCACCAGCCGCCGTGCCGGCCCAGAGCTGTTTGCCAGCTACACGGTCACGCAGCTGCTGCAGCAATCGGACTACGCGCTCGAGCAGCATGGCCGCCTGACGCAGCCGATGGTGTATGACGCCGCCAGCGACCGCTACGTGCCGATCGCCTGGGAGGACGCCTTCGCCCTGGTGGGCCGCCACCTGCGCGCGCTGCCCGATCCGGACCAGGCCGCGTTTTACACGTCGGGGCGCGCCAGCAACGAGGCAGCCTTTCTGTTCCAGCTGATGGCGCGCCTGCATGGCACCAACAACTTCCCCGACTGCTCGAACATGTGCCATGAAGCGACCAGCCGCGGCTTGCCGGCCACGGTGGGCATCGGCAAGGGCACGGTCACCCTGGACGATTTCGACCTGGCCGACACCATCCTCATTTTCGGCCAGAATCCCGCCACCAACCATCCGCGCATGCTGGCCGAACTGCGCGGCTGCGCGCGCCGTGGCGGCAGCATCGTTTCCATCAACCCGCTGCGCGAGCGGGGTCTGGAGCGCTTCACCGACCCGCAAAGCGCGCTGGAAATGGCGACCCTGGGCAGCACGCGCCTGGCCGGCCTGTTCGTGCAGCCTACCCTGGGCGGCGACTTCGCCCTGATCAAGGCGGTGGCCAAGCGCGTCGTCGAACACGACGACGCGGCGCAGGCGGCCGGCATGCCCGCCGTCATCGACCATGCCTTCATCGCCGAGCATTGCAGCGGCTTCGACGCCTTCCGCGCCGACCTGCGCGCCGAGCGCTGGCATGTGCTGCTGAAGGAATCGGGCGTGGCGCGCGCACAGGTCGAGGCGCTGACGGACGTTTTCATGCACGGCCAGCGCGTCATCGCCACCTGGGGCATGGGCCTGACGCAGCACAAGCACAGCGTGGCGGCCATCCGCATGCTGTCGAACCTGATGATGCTGCGTGGCCAGATCGGCAAGCCGGGCGCGGGACTGTGTCCCGTGCGCGGCCACTCCAACGTGCAGGGCGACCGCACGGTGGGCATCGAGGAAAAGCCGAGCAAAGCCTTCCTCGACCGCCTGGGCCAGGTGTATGGTTTCGCGCCGCCGCGCAAGCACGGCCACGACGTGGTGGCCAGCATCGCCGCCATGCGGCGCGGCGAGGTCAAGGTGTTCATCGCGCTGGGCGGTAATTTCGCCGCCGCCACGCCGGACACGCCGCTGACCTTCGCCGCCCTGCGCCAGTGCGCGCTGACGGTGCAGGTGGCCACCAAGCTCAATCGCAGCCACCTGGTCATCGGCAAGGAAGCCCTGCTGCTGCCGACCCTGGGACGCACGGAAATCGACTTGCAGGGCGGCGTGGCGCAGGGCGTGACGGTGGAAGACTCGATGAGCATGGTGCATATCTCGTATGGCCGCAACGCGCCCGCCGCGCCGCAGCTGCGCTCGGAAGTGGCCATCGTCGCCGGCATGGCCGAAGCGGCCGTGGGCAGCACGCTGGTGGACTGGCGCGCGTATGCTGCCGACTATGCGCGCATCCGCGACGATATCGGGAAGGTGTTTGACGACTTTTACGACTACAACGCCAGGGTGGCGCAGCCGGGCGGCTTTCATCTGACGGTGGCGTCGCGCCAGCGCGTGTGGAAGACGGCCAGCGGCAAGGCCAGCTTCCTCGTCGCCCCGCTGGACCTCGACACGCCGCTGCACCGCGCGAAGCAGCGGCATGGCGAACGCCTGATGGTCCTGATGAGCACCCGCTCGCACGACCAGTACAACACCACCATCTATGGCATGGATGACCGCTACCGCGGCGTGTACGGCACGCGCAAGGTGGTCTTCGCCAACAAGGAAGATATCGCCATGCTGCGCTTTGCCGATGGCGAACTGGTGGACCTGATCGGCGCCTGGGACGATGGCGTGGCGCGCCGCGCCGACGCTTTCAGGCTGGTCGCCTACGACATCCCGCGCGGCTGCCTGGGCGCCTACTACCCGGAAACGAACGCGCTGGTGCCGCTGGACAGCACGGCCGACGGCGCCGGCACGCCGACGTCAAAGTCCGTGCCCGTGCTGCTGCAACGCAGTGAAGTTAAAGCGTGATGGCGGGCGTGTAATCGACGTAGGCATCCTGGCGGCAGAAGCCCACCAGCTTCATGCCCGCCTGCGTAGCGATATTGATCGCCAGCGAGCTGGGAGCGGAGATCGTCGCCAGCAGGGGAATCTGCATGCGCGCCGCCTTTCGCGCCAGCTCGTAGCTGCCACGGCTGGACAGGAAGACGAAACCGCGCCGCATGTCGGTGCCATTCAAGGCCAGGTGGCCGATCAGTTTATCCAGGCCGTTGTGGCGGCCGATATCCTCGAACACGTGCACGATGGCGCCGTCGGGCGCGCACCACGCTGCCGCGTGCACGCCGCCGGTGGCCTGCATCAGCGCCTGGTGTTCGCGCAAGCCGCTCGACGCGCGCGCCAGCGCGGCGGGCAGGTCGACGCGGATCAGGGACGGCGGCAGCGCTTGCGGCTGCAAGTCGAGCATCTCGATGCTGTCGATACCGCACACGCCGCAGCCGCTGCGGCCCGTCAGCGCCCGGCGGCGGTCCTTCAGGCGCACGAAATCTTCCTGGGCGATGGTCAGCGCCACTTCGGCCGAATCGGCACGCAGGAACACTTCGCAGTCGAAGATGGCGCCGGCCGACGGCACCACGCCTTCCGTCAGCGCAAAACCATAGGCAAACGCCTCCAGGTCGCGCGGAGTGGCCATCATGACGACGTGGGAAATGCCATTGAAGACCAGCGCGACGGGGATTTCCTCGGCGACGTGGTCGATGGCGGGAGTCGCATCGCCCGCGCGGTGGCGAACGATGGCGCGCTCGATGAAGCCGGCGCGTTCGGCGTGGGTATCTTCTGACATGGCAACCATGGGGAAACTATCACAGGCCCCATGGTAAACCAGAACGGGCAAGCAGGGGGCGACCCCCTGCCCGCGCCATCAATCCTTCTTCGGACGACCGGTTTTCAGCTGCGGCAAGCCGGCCAGCACGTTTTGCAAGGTCGCCAGGTCGATCTGGCTGATCAGCGCCACGCCGATGCGCAGCAATTCGCTTTTCTTGATCTCGAAGCCGGCCTTCAGGCAGGCTTTTTTCACCTGGCCCAGCACCTCGTATTCCGCTTCCGGCATGGTGAAGCTGTCGCGCACCAGTTTCGGCTTGCGGGCTTTTTCCTTGACGGCGGCAACCTTGGCGGCCGGGGCTTTTTTCACGGCGGCCGGCTTGGCGGCAGCCTTGGCCACGGGTTTCGCGGCGGCTTTCGCTGCCGGCTTGGCAGCTGGCTTGGCGACGGCTTTCACGGCTGGCTTGGCCGCTGGCTTGACGGCAGCTTTTGCTGCAGGCTTGGCGGCCGGCTTGGCGAGCGGTTTTGCAACCACGGCCTTGGCCGCAGGCTTGGCCGCTGGCGTCCGGGCGACGGCAGGCTTGGCTGCGGCAGGCTTGGCGGCTGGCGTTGCCGCCGGCTTCGCCGCCACTGGCTTGACGGCGGCTGGCTTGACGGCTGCCTTGGCTGCAGGTTTGGCTGCAGGCTTGGCGGCCGGTGCGGCCTTGGCCGCTGCCGCATTGATCGATGCGCTGGTCGGGAACATCGATACGGGCGCGCTGTCGGCTTTTTTCGCTGGCACAGTCTTGGTCATGGATTCTCCAATTTAATAAATAATATAAACAATATATACTGTTTCTTGAAATCTTGCTTGTCACACATCAAGGCAAACGCCTTGCTGCAGCTCCTGCATCAACCTCTAGGCGCTGGCGCGGATGGTGAAGTCCACCCCTACCTCATCCCAGAACTCCTGCTCCTTCTCGATCCAGAACGAGACGGTAGGATGGTGCGCCACCCAGCCGCGCTTGATATCGAGTTCGATGCGGCTCTTCATGCGCAGCCGCAGTTCGCTGAAATCGGCCTCGATGCGCGCGTGCATGAGCAAAATGGACAGGCGCAGCGCCAGCACGGCCTTGGCGAAATCCGGGTCGGACAAGCCTTCGCCAACCTTGCGCAGATTGCCCTTCTGCGCCAGGATCAGCCGGCTCATGGTCTTCTGTTCGCGCGTGGTAAAGCCGGGCAAATCCGCATTTTCCACGATGTAGGCCGCATGCTTGTGGTAGCCCGTCTGCGACACGGCCAGGCCCACCTCGTGCAGCAGGCTGCTCCAGCGCAAGCATTTCACCAGCGCCTCGGAGGTGGGCTTGAGCTGGGCGTACATGGCCAGCGCCTGTTCGGCCACCCGGCCGGCGCGCTGCTGGTCGATATGGAATTTTTCCATGCAGCCCTGCACCGACTGCTCGCGGCGGTCGCGCTTGGTCGAACGCAGGTACAGGTCCCACATCACGCCCATGCGCAAGCCCGCCTCGATCGGCGTCATGGCGGGTATGTCGAGCTCACGGAACAGGCCAATCAAGATAGCCAGGCCGCCGACGATGGTGCTGGCGCGGTCGGGCCGCAGGCCCGGCATGTCGATGCGGCTGGTGTGGCCCAGTTCAATGAAGCGCTGCGCCAGCGCATCGAGGCTGGCGCCGGTGAGCAAACCATCCCCCAGCTTGTTGCGGGCAATGATGTCGGCGATGGTGCGGATGGTGCCGGAGGAGCCGTAGGCCGTCTTCCAGTGCTGCGGATGGTAGGGCGGCGCCGCATCCTCGAAATGGCTGCGCGCCGACAGAATCGCCGCCTCGAACGACGGCGCGTCGATGCGCCCGCCGATGAAGAACGACAGGCTTTGCTTGACGGTGCCCAGACTGAACGATTCGACACGTTCGATATCATTGCCGCGCCCGAGTATCAGTTCCGTGGAGCCGCCGCCAATATCCATCACCAGCCGGCGCTCGCCGGGAATCGCCAGCGAATTGGCCACGCCCATGTAGATCAATCGCCCTTCTTCCTCGCCCGAGATGATCTCGATCGGGTAGCCGATGGCCTGTTCGGCCAGCGGCAGGAAGACGGCGCCGTTGCGCGCCACGCGCATGGCCGAGGTAGCCACCACGCGCACGGCGTCGAGTTCATAGCCGGCGAGGATGGCGCGAAAGCGCTGCAGGCATGCCAGCGCGCCCTGCATGGCCGCCTCGGTCAGGTCGCCATTGGCGTCCAGGCCGGCGGCCAGGCGGATCGGGTCGCGCACGCTCTTGATGACGCGGATGGTGTCGCCATCATGCTTGCCGACGTGTAAACGAAAACTGTTGGACCCCAGGTCCACCGCTGCATACATACTGGCCTCTTGTCTTGTCATTGCTGCGCCAACCGCTGAAAAATTATCAAACTGAGTTGGCAAACTATATAAATCATTTAAACGATTTAAAAATCCTACCACACTACCCCCATCGTATGACAGCAGCGTGACAGGATTGTGACAAAACGGCGCTTAGCGGTGACGTTCAGGAACGTCTGGCAAAACCGTAGCGAGCGGAAGGAAGTTGCGGTTGAGAAGCGCAACTGCACGACGGCACGGGGACGCCGAGCCAGTGAGCATCGCAGACCGCACCTTCCGACGCGCAGCAGGTTTTGACAGATGTTCTACGGCACGATCGTGGTAAACAGATAGACGGCGAAAATCACCAGGTGCACCGTGCCCTGCATGACCGTGGTGCGGCCCGTGCCCAGCGACAGGGTTGCCACCATCAGCGACAGCAGTAGTAGAACGGTCGATTTGATATCGAGTCCCAGGGTAATCGTCAGGCCCGTGGCCAGCGACACCACCACCACGGCGGGTATCGTCAGGCCGATGCTGGCCAGGGCGGAGCCGAGCGCCAGGTTCAAGCTCGTTTGCAAACGGTTGGCGCGCGCGGCGCGCACGGCGGCCAGGCCTTCTGGCAGCAGCACGATGGCGGCGATGACGATGCCGACCAGGGTTTTCGGCGCGCCCATGGCGGCAATCGCCGTCTCCAGCGCGGGCGCCAGCGACTTGGCCAGCAGCACCACGGCGCCCAGGCACACCAGCAAGGCGCCGGCGCTGATCCAGGCGACGCTGGCCGTCGGCGGTTCGGCGTGCACTTCCTCGTCGCCCACGGCTTCCTTGGGCAGGAAGTAATCGCGGTGGCGCACCGTCTGCACCAGCACGAAGGTGCCATACAGGACCAGGGAAATGACGGCGATGAAGATCAGCTGGCTCGAATTGTAGTAGGGGCCGGCGGCGCTGGAAGTGTAGTTCGGCAGCACCAGGGTCAGGATGGCGATGGCTGCCAGGGTGGCCAGCGACGCGCTCACGCCCAGCAGGCCGAAGCTCTGCTCCTTGTGGCGTCCGGCGCCCAGCAGCAGGCAGATGCCGACGATGCCGTTCAGGATGATCATGATGGCGGCAAACACGGTGTCGCGCGCCAGGCCCGTCGTTTCCGGCCCGCCGGCCAGCATCAGCGAGACGATCAGCGCCACCTCGATCAGGGTCACGGCCAGCGCCAGCACCAGGGTGCCGTACGGTTCGCCGATGCGGTGCGCCACCACTTCCGCGTGGTACACGGCGGCCAGCACGCTGCCGATCAGGCCGGCGACCAGCAGGATCTGGTAGGCACCGCCGAAGTCGAAGGTGGCGCCGAACAGGAACAGCCAGCCGGCGAGCGGTGCGGCAAGGGGCCATACTGGCAGGGATTTGAGACTTTTCATGATGGGCCTTGCAAGAGTAAAAAAAGGACTGCGTGCGGATGGCAACTGCGGCACAGATGCCCGCCCCACAGGATAACTTGCTTTGCTTAAAGGAAAGTTAGGAGATTCACATGCCTGGCTGCCAACGCCCTGCCCCCACGGTTCATGGCCGCCATCCTGGGCTCAATTGCTGCGGCGCACCTGCTTGCTGACCTTAACTATAGTCCCTTTGGTAACATGCAGTTTCAATTTTTCTTGTCTTTTTGCTTGCGGATGCCGTCATACTATATGGAAAGACTTTCCGCCATCGACCCAGGAGTAAGCATGATTTCAATATCCAGCGCAGCCACGCGCACCGTGTTGTTCGCGTTCGCCGGCAGCTTGCTGTGCGTTGCCGTCCAGGCCAGCACGCCAGCGCCACGCAAGGATGCGGCCGCCGCCACGAGCGCCGCGGCGCCCCCGGCGCAGGATGTAGACGCGGACTGGGCCACCCCGCCCGCGCCTGCCGCCGCGCCCAAGTGGCAGGACAGCCTGCCGCCCGCGCCAGCGGTGGCGCCGCGCGAAGAAAAGATCTTGCCCAGGAGTGAATGGCTGAGCGTGGAGCCGATGAAAGCGCCTGACCACCGCTGCGATCCCGGCCTCGATGCCCTTTTCCTGAGCAAGGAATGCGGCAAGCAACCCAGCTGGCTGGGTTCGCCCAAGAAATAACCGGCTTACACGTCCAGCGTGCTGGCAGGCTGGGCCTCGACCACCCTGTTGCGGCCCGCCTGCTTGGCCGCCTGCAGCGCTTCGTCCGCCCGCTTGAACAGGCTGACGGTGCTGTCCTCGGCGCGGATGGTGGTCACGCCCAGGCTGGCCGTCAGCTGCAGCACGGCGCGCTCCGTCTTGACGGGCAGCGCCGCGACGGCGGCGCGGATGCGCTCGGCCACCATCAGCGCATCGTCCAGGTTGGTGCGCGGCAGCTGGATGGCGAATTCGGCGCCGCCCAGGCGGCCCATCAGGTCGCTGTCGCGCAATTGCTGGCGGCAAGTGTCGACGATGGTTTTCAGCACCGCATCGCCCACCGGATGGCCGTAGCTGTCGTTGACGCGCTTGAAATGGTCGATATTGAGCACCACCAGCGCCGTCGGCAAGCCGGGCCGGCGTGCCAGCGCCATCCATGGCGCCAGCGCCTGGTAAAAACCGCGCCGGTTCGGCACGCCCGTGGCCGTGTCGACGACTTCCAGGCGCGCCAGTTCGCCGCCCAGCTTTTCGCGCGACAGCAGCAGGTAGCCGAAGGCATTCGTCAGCATCATCAGGTACAGCGCGCCGAAACCGGCCAGCTGCATCAGCTCCGCATCGAAGCCCGGCACGGTGGCGGCCAGCATGCCGCGCGCGGCGATCAGCAGCGACAGGATGCCCATGCTGACGACAAGGAAGCGGCGCAGCATGCTCGCCTCGCGCCATTTCAGGCACAGCGCGGCCACGCCGGCCAGGAAGAAACCGGCGACGATCAGCGAACCGCCCGCGCTGCGCAGCAGCGGCGCCACGTCGAACAGGTAGCAGCCGGCAAACAGCGCGATGGACACGCCCAGCGCGGGCAATACCGTGCGGCGCCAGTTGCCGCGCCCGGCCGCCTGCCACAGCGCGCCCGCGTCAAGCGCCATGCCCGCAAACAGCAGGCTGTTACCCAGCAGGATGGAGAGGAAATCGGGCAGCACGCCGCGGAAATACAGCAGGCACCAGGCCACGGCCTGGCATTGCTTGGCCACCGCCCAGGTGGACATGCTGAGCGACTTCTTGCGCTCGTACTCAAAGAAGAACAGGGCCGCGCACAGGCTCAGGTTGCCGAGCGCCAGGGCCAGTACCAGGGTCTTGATATCCATGGGCTATGCTATCGCCGCGCCAGCGCGGCACGCTGTGTCAGATTTCGTGTTCGACATTGGTGCTGCCGTCGCCAACCTTGCTGGCCCAGGCCTGCACGAAGTACTGCTTTTCCGCCTCGCTGGGCGCGTCGTGCCAGAAGACGATCAGGGTGCCCTTGTGATCGTGAATCTGCGCCACTTTTTCAATGAAAACGAAGTTGGCGGCCTGGTCGGCCAGCGCCGCCGCGTAGCCGTACACGCGCGTCAGCCGCTCGATGCGGTCAGGCTCGGTAAAGCTATTCGTGGCCGTGATAATCGGGTGATCCAAAAACATGCTTGTCTCCATGGTGCCCGGCTGCGCGGCCTTGCCGGCGCCCGCCGTATGATGCCTTGCGCCGCGCTCGAAACCACGCGTCAAATGGCAGGTGGCCAGCCCGCCGCGCCATTGCGCACACTGTGTGCGGATTACAATTCGGGTATGCTCTCGGGAGCTTATCAGATTTCTCTGAATGCAACAAAACATCCAGCCCCGGTCCACTCAGCGAAATCCATCCATGCCGCACGCCCAGCTCTCTTCCCAGCCAGCGCCCCAGGTGCATACCTGCGGCGACCGGCGCCGCCTGGAATTCCAGCCGGGCATGATCCAGAGCGAAATGCTGCTGTCGCGCCCCGACCATCTGCTGCTGCGCTATGCGCGCGCCATGATGTGCTTTACCCTTTTCGTGCCACGGCCACGGCATATCCTGATGGTGGGCCTGGGCGGCGGCTCGCTGCTGAAATTCTGCCACCGGCACCTGCCCGACGCGCGCATCACGGTGCTGGAATTGCGCGCCGACGTGATCGCCCTGCGCGAACAATTCATGGTGCCGCCGGACGACGCGCGCCTGCGCATCATCGAGACGGACGCCGTCAGCTATATCCGCCAGCATCCGGGCTGCGCCGACGTGCTGCTGCTCGACGGCTTTGACGAGACGGGCTTGCCGCCGGCCCTGGGCAGCGCGCGCTTTTATGCGGACTGCCTGCGCGCGCTGCTGCCTGGCGGCGTGCTGGTGGCCAACCTGTTCAGCTATGACGAGCACTACCCCGCCATGCTGGCCCGGCTGATGCTGACCTTCCGTGGCGCCGTCTGCAGCTTCGACGGCATCGCCGGCAACAACCGCATCGTCTTCGCCGCCAAGCCGGAACAGCATGCAGCGGGCCGCGCCATGCGGGCCGTGCGCCTGGCACGCTGGCGCCGCGCCTGCGGCCTGGCCTTCCTGAACCGCTTGCTGCCGGCGTGGCAGTTGTGGCGCGTGCGACGCCGCAGCGCTGCCGGCCGTAACTGATAGTCATTTCCAATGTGCAACTATATTGTTGCTTATTAGCAGCGATATGGTGCAAAATCCGCATGGCGGATGTTGTTTATGACAAACTACGGCCTTCGCGGGCCCGCAGACGCTGCCGAATTATTGTATCCATGAAGTGAGATAGGAAACCCCATGTTGCGTGGCCGCCTGCCATTGTCGATTTCCGCCGCGGCCGCGCTGACCTTTGCCTGCGGCGTTAGCGTGACGGCCGTGCTGTTCGCCGCCATCAGCCAGCTCGAATACGACAAGATGAGCCTGAGCCTGCAGCAGCGCGCGGGCGCCAGGGTGGCCGCCATCGAGCAGGGGCTCGACGACGCGGTGGAAGTGCTGACCACCACCAACCAGCTGTTTGCAGCTGTCGTGCCCGTCACGCGCGGCCAGTTCCACGACTTCACCACGCCGCTGCTGCAGCGCCACCCCTTCATCCAGGCCTTCAATTTCCACCGCATCGTGCCGCATGCGCAGCGCGCCGCCTTCGAGGCGGAAATGCAGCGCCTCGTGCCCGGCTACGCCATGATGGAAATGCGCGACGGCGCCATCGTGCCGGCCGCTACGCAAGCGAGCTACCTGGTGATCGACTACCTGGAACCGCTGCAGGGCAACCGCCCCGCCTTCGGCCTGAACGTGCGCCTGAACGGCTTGCTGGCCGGCGCGCTGGAACAGGCGATCGTCAGCAACCAGACCACGGCTACCGGCCTGCTGGCCCTGGCGCAGGGACCGCAGCGCGGCTTCGTCATCCTGCGTCCCGTGTACCGCCATGGCGTGCCTTTGCAAACGGTGGCGCAGCGGCGCGCGGCGCTGGTCGGCGATACGGCGGCCGTCATCCGCGCCAGCGAACTGGTGCAGAAAATCCTCGAAGGGGCCGACCTGCTGGGCGATCCGCAGCTGGAAATCAGCGTGTATGCGGACGCCGGCGCCGATCCGCGCCAGCGCATCTTCCAGCATGGCCAGGCGCCGGCCGACGAACCGCAGAGCGCCTGGAAATCGCTGCCGCCGTGGCTGCAGTTCGCCTACCACAGCCACTATGACCGGGCCTTCGCCTCGGCCGGCCGGCCATGGCACGTGCGCGTGGTGGCCCATCCGCGCCCCTTCCTGGCCGACCATCTGGGCTCGCTGTTTACCCTCGTCGCCGGCTTGCTGTTCAGTCTGCTAACAGCCGCTTTCGTGCAGTCACTGACGCAGCGCTCGCGCCGCGTGCAGCTGCTGGTCGAGCAGCGCACGGCGGACCTGAAACGCAGCAACGAGCTGCTCAGCGCGGACGTGCGCGCGCGCCAGCGCACCGAACGCGCGCTACAGGAAAGCGAGAAGCGCTTCCGCCGCCTGCTGGCCCTGTCCTCGGACTGGTACTGGGAACAGGACGCGCACTTCTGCTTCACGCATATCACCAGCGGTTTCACGGACAAGTCGAACATGCCGCTGGAACGCTTCATCGGCATGACGCGCTGGGACAACAACCCGGAGATGCGCAATTCGCGCTGGGGCAAGCAGCATATCGCCAACCTGGAAGCGCACCTGCCGTTTTCCAACCTCGAATACGCGATGCACGACCGCGACGGCCAGCTGCGCTGGTTCAGCATCAATGGCGAGCCGCTGTTCAATGAGCTGGGCGAGTTTCGCGGCTACCGCGGCACGGGTTCGGAAATCACGGAGCGCAAGCTGGCCGAGCAGCAGATCCAGCATATCGCCCATCACGATGTGCTGACGGGCTTGCCCAACCGCGCCCTGCTGCGCGACCGCCTGGCGCAAGCGATGGCCCTGTCGCGCCGCAAGAACCGCGCGCTGTGGGTCTTGCTGATCGACCTGGACCGCTTCAAGTTCGTCAACGACAGCCTGGGCCACAAGGCCGGCGACCTGCTGCTGAAAACCATCGCCACGCGCCTGCAGGCCAGCCTGCGCGAGAGCGATACCGTGGCGCGCCTGTCCGGCGACGAATTCGTCGCCATCCTGTGCGAACAGGCCGACGAAACCCTCAGCAACGCCATCGTGCAGCGCGTGATGGATGCCGTGGCCCAGCCGGTGCTCCTCGATGGCAAGGAATTCGTCGTCACCTGCAGCATCGGCGTGGCCGTGTACGACATGGCGCGCTACGACGCGCCCGGCGACGTAACGCTGAATGGCGAGACGCAGAACCTGATCGAGCAGGCCGACATCGCCATGTACTGCGCCAAGAAACAGGGCCGCAACAACATCAAGTTCTACACCACGGCCATGAACCAGGCCACCCTGGAACGGCTTCGCATCGAGACGGCGCTGCGCAATGCGCTGGAGCGCGGCCAGTTCGTGCTGCATTACCAGCCGCAGCTGGACCTGGCCAGCGGGCGCATCGTCGGCGTGGAAGCGCTGCTGCGCTGGCAGCACCCTGACCTGGGCATGGTGGCGCCGCAGCGCTTCATCGCCCTGGCCGAGGATACGGGCCTGATCGTGCCGATCGGCGCCTGGGTCATGCGCCAGGCCTGCGCGCAGATGCAAGCCTGGCACGCGGCGGGCCTGGGCAAGCTGCGCCTGGCCGTGAATTTGTCGGCGCGCCAGTTCAATGAACCGGCGCTGGTGGCGTCGATCGCCGCCGTGCTGGCCGAGACGGGACTGGAACCGTCATGCCTGGAACTGGAGCTGACGGAAAGCCTGTTCATGCACGACGTGGCGCTGGCGGTGAGCCAGCTGCACGACATGAAGGCGCTGGGAGTGCAGCTGTCGATCGATGATTTCGGCACCGGCTATTCCAGCTTCGCCTACCTGCGCACCTTCCCCATCGACGTGCTGAAGATCGACCGCAGCTTCGTCAACGACGTGGCGCGCGATGCCGACGACGCGGCCATCGTCGTCTCCATCATCGCGCTGGCGCACAATTTGAAACTGCGCGTGGTGGCCGAAGGCGTGGAGACGGCGGAACAGCTGGACTACCTGCGCCAGCACGGCTGCGACGAGGCACAGGGCTTTTACTTCAGCCACCCGCTGCCCGCGCATGAAGTGGAACAGCTGCTGGGGACGGAAGTGGCCGTCCTTGACGTTCCTGCCTAGACAGTGCCCGTCGTCGGCACCCGCGCGCCCAGTTCCAGCTCCGTCCAGTCCGGCGGCAGACCGCAGTCTAATAAATACCCGGCAACATCGCGCAGGCGCGCGGCGTCGATGCCTGCTTGCGGCTGCGTCCACAGGGCGTCGCATTCCGTGCAGACGATCACTTCCTGCCGCGTTTTCCGGATGACCGCGCGAATCAGATCGCCATATTCACCGCACGTTGTGCACCACATGTTCCTGTCTTTCCTGAAAGTTCCCGCGAGGTCGTCAATTGCCAAAGCTGAAACGGAAAGGCACCGCCATGGCGCACGGATGCCCGCCGCAGCGGCCCGGCGTATATTTGGCCAGCATCAGCACCGAGGCCACCATTTCCCCCGCCTGGCGGCTCGGCACCTTCAGCAGGGCCACGCTCGTGGGCGTGCCCTGCTCATCCACGCTGACATTGGCGTGTATCTCACCAACCTTGTCCAGGCGACCGACCACGCCGCTGAGCGTGCGTGACAGCTCGGCATTGCCATTCGCCAGGTAGGGCGGCACATCGTCTTCCTGCAAGACGGGATAGTAGGCATGCTTCACCACGCGCTGCTGGTCCGGCGTCAGCCTGGCATACGATTTTTCAGGCGGCACGATATAGCCGGAAGCGGCCACGTCCGCCAGATGCGAGCCTACCGAAGCCTGGTGATGCTTGACCTGGAAGCGCTGCGTCGATATCGGCGCCACTTCCTTGCCGCTCAGCAGGAAACTGCCGTTGAAACGGCCTTTCAGCACCTGCCCGTTGGGATAGAGGATTTCGCCGTCGCCGTGCGGCTTGCCCTGGTGCCATTGGCCCTTGTAGCTGCCGCCCAGCGCAAAGACCATGGTGCCGCTGCCTTCCGGCCAGCCGACCGAGGTTATGCCCTGCTGCCAGGCGCCTTCGTAGCGGTCGCCATATGGCGCAAAAAACTTCACGTCGCCCGCCACACGGCCCTGCTCAAACCTGGCCACCAGCTTGTTTTTGTCCGCAAACACGATGATGGCCGCGCCATGCAGCAGGCCGTCGCGATAGCTGCCGTCATGCAGGCTGCCGTCGGCCCATTGTGCAATGCCCTTGCCCTCTGGCGTCCCTTTGCTCAGCGTGCCCTCGTAACGCTCCGTTTCCTTGCCGGCCAGACTCCATTGCAATGCACCGGGACCGCTGGCGTAGCCGTCGTTGCATGCGCCGTTCCAGTCGGGCGTGTGTCCGGCCACCCGGGGGTTCGTGGCGATACGGCAATCGTCCCGGCCCACATAGGCCGGTTCGGCAGCAGCGGCAAGTCCGCTACACAGCAGCATGGCAATGGCGACACGTGTTTTCATGGATGATCCAAATAATTAAATGACAATGGTAGCATCCGGATCAGGCACAAAATACGTATTTTATTGCATGCGGATCACTACAGCTTCTGCTGCAGGAATTCGAGGAAGCAGCTGATGCGCTGCGCCAGCTGCGTATTGCGGTAGTAGACGGCGTGGATCTGCTGGCGGTAGCCCGTAGAGAACGGCTGCAGCACTTTCACCAGGCGGCCGGCGGCGATGTCGTCACGCGTCATGAAGTCGGACAGGCAGACGATGCCCTGGTCGTGCAGGGCCAGCTGGCGCAGGGTTTCGCCGCTGGAGGCGGCCAGCGCGGGCACGATCTGCAAGCTGTTGCCCGCTTCGTGGCGCAGCGGCCAGTTGTTGCCCAGCTCGTACTGCGCAAAGCCCAGCAGCGCGTGGCCGGACAACGCTTCCGGCGTGGCCGGCGTGCCGTGGCGCGCCAGGTAGGCGGGCGTGGCCAGCACGTGCAGCGGGCTGGCGCTCAGGGCGCGCGCATGCAGGGTCGAGTCGACCAGCGCGCCGATGCGGATGGCGATATCGGTGCGGTGTTCCAGCAGGTCGGCGATCTGGTCGTTGCTGGTCAGCTCCAGACGGATCTCCGGATACAGGGCGCGAAACTCGGCCACGTGCGGCACCACGCAGTGCAGCATGAAGGGCGAGGCGGCATCGACGCACAGGCGCCCGGCCGGCTTCTGGCGGCGGATGCGGATCGATTCTTCCACGTCTTCCATCGAGGCGAGGATGGCGCGGGCCTTTTCCAGGAACAGCTGGCCCTCTTCCGTCAGCTCCATGCGCCGCGTCGTGCGCGTCAGCAGCGAGGTGGCCAGCTTGTCTTCCAGCCGTGACAGGGCGCGGCTGACGCCCGAGGTGGTTTGTCCCAGGTGCACGGCGGCCGCGCTCAGGGTGCCGCTGTCGATGACGGTGACGAAGATTTTCAGGTCATCCGAATTGATATCCATTGTTGCCTTATTACTCCCGTACTATTGCCGCATTGTTGCGCGATTTTCACATATCACGCCATTATAATGGAACGGTGGCAACAGTGAAGGCAGGCGCCAACGTCAGGCAACGTAGAACAAAATGGCGACAAAATGGCAGCTACTGCCGGCCAGCACGAACAGGTGCCAGATGCCGTGGCCATGGCGCAGCTTGTGGTCGGTGGCGTAAAAGACGATGCCGCCCGTGTAGCACAGGCCGCCAGCGACCAGCCACAGGAAACCGTTCCATTCCAGCGCCGCCAGCAGCGGATTGATGCCGATGACGATCAGCCAGCCCATGGCCACGTAAATCACCAGCGACAGGATGCGCGCGCCGCTGGCATACAGGTATTCCTGCGCGATGCCGATCAGCGCCAGCCCCCAGACGACGCCGAACAGCGACCAGCCCCACGGTCCGCGCAGGGTCACCAGCATGAAAGGGGTATAAGTGCCGGCGATGAGCAGGTAGATGGCGCAGTGGTCGAGCCGCTGCAGCACGGCCTTGGCCTTGCCGCGCACGCTGTGGTACAGGGTGGATGTCAGGTACAGCGTGAGCAGCATGGCCGCATACACGCTGCAGCTGACGATTTTCCATGGGTCGCCCGTGCGGGCCGCCACGACAATCAGGAAGATGCCGCCGATGGCCGCCAGCGCGGCGCCCACCGTATGGGAAATGCTGTTGAAGCGTTCACCGTGGTACATGCTTAAGCCGGGCGTACAGGGACGCAGCAAAATGCCGGGGTCGGACCCGCCGGGACTCTGCGTCCCCGTCCGACCCCGGCCCTTGCGTTGGGGGCGTCAATCAAGCCTCTTCCGCCTTCTTGCGCGCGGGACGGCGTGCCGGCGTCTTGCGTGGCGCCTTGGCTGGCTTGTCTTCGACGACAGGAGCGACTTCCACCGGCGCAGGCTCGATGACTTCCACTACCGCCTCAGCCGCTTTCTTGGCCGGCTTCTTCGCCGCTGCCGCCTTGCGGGCCGGCGTGCGCGGCTTGGCCTTCGGTTTCGCTTCCACTACCGCTTCGGCGACGACTTCCACTACCGGCTCAGGCTCAGGCATGATTTCCAGCACCGGCGCCACTTCGACGGCGGCGGCTTCGGCACGCGCTTCGCGGGCGCCATCGCCATTCTTGCGGCCGCCACGGCCATTGCGGCGCGAACCGCGCTTGGCGCTGCCTTCTTCAGCCACCAGATCGGCGGCCGCTTCGGCCACTTGGTGCGGCACTTCCGGCTGCGGCGCCGGCGCATACTGTTCGACAACGGCTGTTTCCGCGTCGGCCACGGGCACGAAAGCCTGTGGCGCTTCGTTGCGGCGATGCTCGTTCTGCTTGCGGCCACCACGGCCATTGCGGCGCGACTCGCGGCGGCTGCCGCCTTCGCGGTTGCCCTCTTCCGCCGTCACGGCCGTGTCGCCGGCGACGGCCGCTTCGCTGGCCACCTCGCCGTTCAGGGCGGCCGGCACGGCCACCAGGCCGCTGCTGCGGTAAACATAGGCGCCCGATTTTTCATCGCGGCCAAATTCCAGCAAGCCGCGCGCCTGCGCTTCTTCCAGCAGGTTGCCGAAGGTGCGGAAGCCGTAGTAGGACTCGCTGAAGTCCGGCTTGCGGCGCTTGATCGCTTCTTTCAGCATCGAGGCCCAGATCTTGCCGCTGTCGCCGCGTTCGGAGACCAGCGCGTCGAAGGTCTCGACGGCCATCTCGATCGCTTCCGTCTTGCGCGACTCGTATTTTTCCTTGCGGCGCACTTCCTCGTCCGGCGAGCGCTTGGCGGCCGGCGTGTCGCGCGCGTCGCGCTTGGCGGCCGTGCGGCGGCTTTCGCGCACCAGATCATCGTAGAAAATGAATTCGTCGCAATTGGCCACCAGCAGGTCGGAGGTCGACTGCTTGACGCCCACGCCGATCACTTGCTTGGCGTTCTCGCGCAGCTTCGACACCAGCGGCGAGAAATCGGAATCGCCGCTGATGATGACGAAGGTATTGACGTGGGCCTTGGTGTAGCACAGGTCCAGCGCATCGACCACCAGGCGGATGTCGGCCGAATTCTTGCCGGACTGGCGCACATGGGGAATTTCGATCAGTTCGAAGTTCGCCTCGTGCATGGTGCCCTTGAAGCTTTTATAGCGGTCCCAGTCGCAATACGCCTTCTTGACGACGATACTGCCCTTGAGCAACAAGCGTTCCAGGATAGGTTTGATATCGAATTTTTCGTAGTTTGCATCTCGCACGCCGAGCGCGACGTTTTCAAAGTCGCAAAACACGGCCATGCTGAGGTTTTCTGGGGATGACGCCATAAGGGTGAATTCTCGCTGGATGATAAGGGCGGGCGGGAAGCGCAAGGCCTCCCTTTTCCCCTAGTATATTCGCCCGCCCCCCGTTTCGGCGACAACTATCGTGCGCGGACCCTTAATCGGCGCCGCCGGCGGCGCTGGCGCCCGGGCCTGGGCCGCCTGGCCACACCACGCTGGCATCGACGCAATACAGGTGGCAGGGCGTGCTGCTGCGCCGCTGGCAGGAAGCGAGCGCCCGGTAGTCGGGGCTTTCGCCCTCCTCCGCCCAGCCCCAGGCACCGCTTTCCGACAGGGCAAAGGCGCGCGGCGCCGTCTTGTCGAGGAATGCCCGGTAGGCGGCGCGCCCCGGCTCCGTCAGGTAGGGCACGGCGGCGATGTCGTCCAGCAGCGCGAAATGCGTCTCGGCCGGCGGCGGCGGGTCGATCACGCTATACACTTGGCGCACCGGCATGCCGATTTCTTGCAGGAAGCGCAAGGTGGCGGGCAGCCAGACCGCCACGCCGTCGCGACTGCCCAGGGTCAGGTGGGCGTCGCGCTTGAACGGACCGTAGGCCACCAGTTCACCGCGGCCGCCGGAACCGGCAAACGAATTGAATAGCCGCCGCGCCAGCGCCGGCCCGAAATAGGAATCGTTGGCGCCATACAGCCACAGGCTGGGAATGCGGTTGTAGGCGCCCAGGGTGGCGAAGGCCCGCGTCAGCGAGGCTTGCCAGTCGCAGCCGGACATGTCGACGCGCAGGCCGCCGGAGAAATTGAGCACGCCGCGCACGCCGGGCAGCGCCCTGGTGGCCAGCGCCAGCGCGGCCATGCCGCCATACGACTGGCCCGCGACGACGATGCGCTGCGGGTCGACCCAGCGCTGGCGGCGCGCATACGCCAGCGCGGCCAGCACGTCGCGCGCCTGGCCTTGCGCATTGCCCAGCATGTCGCAGCCGAAATCGCGGTAGGTCCCCGTGGACTGGGCATAGCCGGCACGCATGGGCAGCATCACCGCATAGCCGCGGCGCACGAATTCGGTGGCCATGTAGATGAAGCGCTCGCGCGCCTGCAGCTTGGCCGGCCCCGCCTGTTTGCCGTGGTTCATCAGCAGCAGGGGAAACGGGCCGGGGCCGCTGGGGCGAAACACCGTTGTTTCCAGCACTTCGCGCATGCCGTCGCCGGCTGGCACCATGATGATCTGCTCGTTCAAGCGGGCGTCGAGCGGCAATGATGCAGACTGGGCTTGCAGGCACAGGCAAGGCAAGCCCAGCAGCAAGCCCGGGAGAAGATGGCGAATAAGGGGGAAAATGGCAGGCTCCGTGCAAGATTTCCCAGCCAGTCTAGACAGTGAAACGGCTCGGCACAATATTAAAAAGTTACGGAGAGTAACTTTTTTTGCGGCCATCGCCCACGTTAAAAATGTTGCCTTGCACCAAGCACATCTTGCCCGCATGGGTGTAAACTAGACGCATTCTGAAGGAGTTGCCATGTCCATATCCGCCCTCACCACCGGTACCTCGGGGCTGACCGCCAACCAGCGCGCGCTGGACGTGGCCGCCAACAATATCGCCAATGCGAATACGCCCGGCTTCCAGCCGCAGAAAGCCGAATTCCAGGAAAACAGCCCCGCCGGCACGGGCGTCACCCTCTCTGTCGAAGGGCGCAAGCTGGCCGCCACGGAAAGCGTCAGCGGCGCCACCGCGAATGCCGCCAAGGCGGCCGAAAGCCGCCCGAACGGCGTCGGCCTGGCCTCCGAACTGACGGATAACCTGGTCTACAAGGCCGGTTTCAACCTGTCGGCGAATGTCGTCAAGGCAGCCGACCAGGCGCTGGGCAGCCTGATCGACGTGAAAACTTGAACCCTGCGGCTATCGATCAGATAGCCTGATTTTTCAGTTCCAGCAGCAAAGGCGCCATGGCCGGCGTGATCAGCGCCAGCAGCCGTTCGGCGGGAATGCCGTCGCGCGCCTGCACCGACAGGCCGTGCAGCAGCGCCGCATAATAGTCGCCCAGCGCCTGCACGTCCGCCTCCTTCTTCAACTCCCCGGCCAGCTGCGCCGCGCGCAAGCGCTCGATGACGGCTTGCGTGCGCGCGCGGCGGTGCTGCGCCAGCCAGTCGGCGATGCCTGCGTTTTCCGCGCTCGTATTCGTGGCGGCCGTAACCACCATGCAGCCTTGCGGCTGGCCGCTGCGCGTGTACAGCAGCACGGCTTCTTCCAGCATGCGCGCCACGGCATCGCGCACATTCAGGCTGGCCGCCAGCGCATGCACGGCAAACGCGCCCTCGCCCGTTTCATACAATGCCACGGCTTCGCGGAAGAGCTGTTCCTTCGAACCGAACGCGGCATAGATGCGCGCCGAGGCGATGCCCAGCGCCGCCACCAGGTCGGCCATCGACACGCCTTCGTAGCCGCGCGTCCAGAATGCATCGCGCGCCTTTTCCAGCGCCAGCGCGCGGTCAAATTCCCTCGGTCTTCCTGCCATTTTCATCCTCTGCTTGCAAACTGGCGGCCAGTATAACGCCTGGCGCCGGCCACGCGTTCGCCAATTATTTTGCATCGACGCCTTGACCGCGCCAGAAATTTCCCCTATTCTTTGTCGATCGACAAACAATAGGAACCGATATGAAAACCATCCAAGGACCGAGCCTGCACCTGGCCCAATTCGCCGCCGACACGGCGCCCTTCAACACCCTGCCCGCCATCGCCGAATGGGCGGCCGGCATGGGCTTCAAGGCCCTGCAGATTCCCGCCTGGGATGCGCGCCTGTTCGACCTGGCGCAGGCCGCGCACAGTCAGCAATACTGCGATGAACTGGTCGCCATGCTGGCCGGCCATGGCCTGGTCATCAGCGAATTGACGACACACATCCTCGGCCAACTGGTGGCCGTGCACCCGGCCTATGACGCGCTGTGCGACAGCTTCGCGCCGGCGCACCTGCATGGCCAGCCGGCAGCACGCACGGCGTGGGCCATCGAGCAGGTAAAACTGGCGGCCATGGCCTCGAAGCGACTGGGCCTGACGGACATGGGCACGTTTTCCGGCTCGTTCGCCTGGCCATATTTATTCCCGTTCCCGCAGCGCCCGCCCGGCCTGATCGAGACGGCCTTCGATGAACTGGCGCGCCGCTGGCTGCCCATCCTCGACGTGTGCGAGGAACAGGGCATCAACCTGTGCTATGAAATCCACCCCAGCGAAGACCTGCATGACGGCATCAGCTTCGAGATGTTTTACGAGCGCGTCGGCCGCCACCCGCGCTGCAAGATGCTGTTCGACCCCAGCCACTTCGTGCTGCAGCAGCTGAACTACCTGGAATTCATCGATATTTATAAAGACCACATCCGCATGTTCCATGTGAAGGATGCGGAGTTCAATCCGACGGGACGGCAAGGCATCTATGGCGGCTACCAGTCATGGGAGAACCGCGCCGGGCGTTTCCGCTCGCTGGGCGATGGCCAGGTCGACTTCAAGGCGATCTTCTCGAAGATGGCGCAAAACGATTACGCGGGCTGGGCCACCCTGGAATGGGAATGCTGCCTGAAGGACCAGGAAACGGGCGCGCGCGAAGGCGTGGCCTTCATCAATGCCCACATCATTCCCGTCACCGACAAAATCTTTGACGACTTCGCCGGCGCCCCCGTCAGCGCAGAGCAGATCCATACCCTGCTGGGCATCCAGCACAACTAATCAAGGAAACAATATGAACGACTTCATTCACGATTACGTCCGCATCGACGGCCAGCGCCTGCATTGCGTGATTGCCGGCGAAGGCCAGCCCGTGCTGCTGATCCCCGGCTGGCCGCAAACCTGGTACGCATGGCGCCACGTGATGGCGGCGCTGGCAGCGAATGGCTACCAGGCCATCGCCATCGATCCGCCCGGCAGCGGCCACTCCGACCGCCCCGCCGGCGGCTACGACACGGGCACCGTGGCGGCCACCCTGCACCGTTCCATGCTGGCCCTGGGCCACACGCGGTACGACGTCGTCGGCCACGACATCGGCATGTGGGTCGGCTATGCGCTGGCCAGCGATTTCCCGCAGGCCGTGACGAAACTGGCGCTGACGGAAGCCGTGATTCCCGGCCTGGCGCCCGCGCCGCCCATTTTTGTCGCACCATCCGACAACATCTTCCTGTGGCATTTCATGTTCAACCAGGTACTGGATTTGCCGGAAATGCTCACGGCCGGCAAGGAACGCGAATACATCCGCTTCATCTTCGACCGCTGGTCGTACCGGCGCGACCAGGTGGCCGTCGACGTGTATGCGGACGCCTACGCCACGCCGGGCGCCCTGCGCGCCGGCTTCGCCTACTACCGGGCGATTCCCGAAACCATCCGGCAAAACCTGGAGCGGGCGAAAACAAGCCTGGCGATGCCGGTGCTGGCCATCGGCGCCGACCATGCGACCAACGACGCGCCCCTGCTGACCATGCAGGGCAAGGCGGACGATCTGCAAGGCGCCATCGTCGCCGAATGCGGCCACTTCATCATGGAAGAACAGCCGGACGCGTTCATCGGCCACCTGCTGCCCTTCCTGGCCGGAGAAAAGTCAGGAAACAACGCATGAGCCTTGACCCGCTGATCGCCGCCTGGCTGGAACAGACAAAAGATGCGCCGCCGTCCGCCTCGCTGGCGGAGCTGCGCGCCGCCACGGAAACGGGCTTGCGCCAGCTGCATGGGCCATTGGAAGACGTCGCGGCCATCAGGGATTATGTGCTGCCCGGAGAGCATGCGCTGGCCGTGCGCGCCTATGTGCCAGCCGGTGCGGACACGGACCAGCCCTTGCCCGCCATCGTCTTTGCGCATGGCGGCGGATGGTGTCTGTGCTCGCTGGACCTGTACGACAACCCGTGCCGCGCGCTGGCCAACGCCACCGGCTGCGTGGTCTTTTCCGTCGACTACCGGCTGGCGCCCGAGCACAAGTTCCCCGTGCCGCTGGAAGATTTCTACACGGCGTTGTGCTGGGTAGCCGAGCACGCCGGTGCGCTGGGCATCGATGCACGGCGGCTGGCCGTGGGCGGCGACAGCGCG